>CALMMY010000305.1 GCA_937868695.1 uncultured Comamonadaceae bacterium | reverse complement strand
ACCACGCACCGCCGGGCACGCCCCGGTTGGCCAGGGCATCGGCGCGTTCGTTGCCGGGGTCGCCTGCGTGGCCTTTGACCCATTTCCATTCGATTTTGTGGCCGCCGCCGCTCACCAGTGCATCCAGGCGCTGCCAGAGGTCGGCGTTTTTCACGGGTTGCTTGGCTGCCGTTTTCCAACCCTTGGCTTTCCAGCCGTGTATCCACTCGGTAATGCCTTTGCGCACGTATTCGCTGTCGAGAAACAGCATCACTTCGCAGGGGCGTTTGAGGGCGGTCAGCGCTTCGATAACGGCCATCAGCTCCATGCGGTTGTTGGTGGTGACGGCTTCGCCGCCCCACAGTTCTTTCTCATGCACACCCGATTTGAGAAACACGCCCCAGCCGCCGGGGCCGGGGTTGCCTTTGCAGGCTCCATCGGTGTAGATAACCACTTTGTTCACAGATCAAAACCTTGCTTGGGAGAAATCGGGCGCAGCCCGGTGCTCCCGTTCAAGGAGGGGGCTGGTGCGCAGCGTGGGCCGATTGTGCCTTGGCCTGCCGCCCGGCCACCGCCGTGGGAACGCCCACTGCCGGGGTGCGAAATGGCTTCCAGGCTGGCCCCAGCAGGCGCACACCGCGCACCCGCTTCACAGCCACCACCAGGTACACCGCGCCCAGAATGGGCCACCAGCGTTGGCCTGCGCGCTCCATCCAGTCAAACCGCTGCAACCAGGCTTCGCTGCGCACGGCGGGCTGGTACAGGCCGAAGCGGGTCAGCTCCAGCTCAAAGCCCAGCAGGCGCAGCCAGTCGCGCAGCCGCCAGTAACCGATGAACTCGCCCGCCTGGGGCAGGTAGAGGGCCGATTCGGCCAGCCGCTTGAGGCCCAGTTTGCCGCACACATGGGCCTGGCGCTGGCGCAAGGCCCACAGGCTGAGCGGGTTGAGCCCGGTGATGACCACACGGCCCTCTGGGCGCAGCACGCGGGCCACTTCGCGCAGGGCTTCATGGGGGTCGGCACTCAGCTCCAGCGCATGGGGCAGCACCAGCAAGTCGAGGCTGTTGGCCTGAAATGGCAGGGCCGCCGGGTCGCACACCAGCGCATGTGGTTCTGTGCCGTGCGTGGTGTGGGCGGCGGGAGCAAAGGCATGGGTCAGGGCCAGCCAGCGGTGGGGCATGCGGTTGGCTTGCAGCGCGTCCAGCTCGGGCAGCCCCAGTTGCAGGGCGTTGAAGCCAAACACATCGGCCACCGCCTGGGCGCACTGGGCGTGCTCCCAGGCCAGCAGGCGCTGGCCGGGCGGGGTTTGCAGCCAATCGTCCAAACCTATAATTTCCTGAGTTTCCTGGCTCATGGGCTCCTTGCGTTGCACCTGGGTTGATTCAGCAGCCTCACCCACACACACATGGTTTTACACCCCCTTCCCGCGTTCACGGACAACTACATCTGGGTGCTGCACAACCGCCAGCGGGCACTGGTGGTCGATCCGGGCGAAAGCAGCGGGGTGCTGGACTATCTGGCCACACACCATCTGGTGCTGGAAACCATTTTAGTGACGCACCACCACCACGATCATGTGGGCGGAGTCGCCGACCTGCACAGCCGCACCGGAGCCAGGGTGGTGGCCCCGGCCACCGAATGGCTGGTGAACCAGCCCCCCGGCGTGCAGCGTGTGCGCCAGGGGGATGCCATCGAATCGCTGGGGCTGCGCTGGCAGGTGCTGGATGTGCCCGGCCACACCGCTGGCCACGTGGCCTATGTGTGCGAGCAGGTGGCGTGCAACGACAACGGGCCACCGGCTCCCGTTCTGTTCTGTGGCGACACGCTGTTCTCAGGCGGCTGCGGGCGGTTGTTCGAGGGCACACCGGCCCAGATGCTGGCCTCGCTCGATGCCCTGGCGGCCCTGCCCGACGACACGCTGGTGTGCTGCACCCACGAATACACCCTGGGCAACCTGAAATTTGCGCTGGCGGTGGAGCCCGGCAATGCGGAACTTCAACAGTGGCAGCGCATCTGCCAAGGGTTGCGTGCGCAGCAACTGCCCACCCTGCCCGCCCGGATGGGGCGGGAGCGCATGATCAACCCCTTTTTGCGTGTGCGCACCCCGGCTGTGCGCCACGCTGTTTCCACTCCCGACTCCCTTGCGCACGATGATGTGGCGGTTTTTGCCGCCCTGCGCGAGTGGAAAAACCGTTTTTAAGACTGCACCATTGGCATGAGCATCGATTCGCGCACACAGGCGCATGGGCCGCGCTGGCTGATTTCCTTCGCATTGGCCACTGTGCTGGCTTTGCTGGCAGGCTGTGCCACCGCACCCCAGAGTGGCGAAGCCACCGCCGAAGCCAAGGCTACCGCCCCCGAAACCACGGTGCTGGAGCGCCGTGGCCCCAGGCTCACCACACGCAACCAGGCACTGCTGCCCGATGGCAGCCTGAGCCCGATCGAACAAGGCCGGACATCCCGCTTTTCGGTGGTGGCCCTGGATGCACCCGATGACTTGTGGGAACGCATACGCATGGGCTTTGGCATGCCCGATCTGGAAAACGAACTGGTGGATGACCAGGAAAAGTGGTACGCCACCCGGCCCGATTACATCCACCGCATGACCGAGCGTTCACGCAAGTACCTGTTTTACATCGTGGAGGAGCTGGAGCGGCGCAACATGCCCACCGAGCTGGCTCTGCTGCCTTTCATTGAAAGTGCGTTCAACCCCCAGGCCGTCTCCAGCGCCAAGGCGGCGGGCATGTGGCAATTCATGCCGGCCACGGGCCGCGACTTCGACTTGAAGCAAAACGTCTTCCGGGACGACCGCCGCGATGTGCTGGCCTCTACCCGCGCCGCGCTGGATTACCTGCAAATGCTGCACGGCATGTTCAAAGACTGGCACCTGGCCCTGGCCGCTTACAACTGGGGCCAGGGCAGCGTGAAAAAAGCCATTGAGCGCAACGAGCGCCGTGGCCTGCCCACCCGCTACCAGGACTTGACCATGCCCGCCGAAACGCGCATGTACGTGCCCAAGTTGCAGGCGGTCAAAAACATTGTGTCGCGCCCCGATGCATTCAGGGCACGGCTGCCCATGATCGAAAACCACCCGTTTTTCGATACCGTGACGCTGGAAAAAGACATGGATGTGGCCCTGGCCGCCCGCCTGGCCGAGGTGAGCGAGGCCGAGTTCCGGGCGCTGAATCCGTCCATGCACCGCCCGGTGATTCTGGCGGCAGGCTCGCCACAGATTCTGCTGCCCTGGGACAACGCCGCCATTTTCAAGCGCAACCTGCAATACCACATTGGCCCGCTGGCCAGCTGGACAGCCTGGGCCGTGCCCAGCCACATGCGCACAGCCGACATTGCCAAACGCTTTGGCATGCCCGAAACCGACCTGCGCAGCCTGAACCAGATTCCGCCGAGCATGCTGGTCAAGGCCGGCTCCACCTTGCTGGTTCCGCGTGCCAGCGAACACCAGGCCGAAGTACCCGAACACCTGGCCGACAACGGGCAGGTGCAGTTTCAGCCTGAAGTGGTGCGCCAGCGTGGCTCGGCCAAAGCCCGCAAGGGTGAAACCGTGGCCAGCCTGGCCCGCCGCCTGAATGTGGAGGCCAGCGACCTGATGCAGTGGAACCGGCTCTCGGCAGGGAAAGTGCTCAAGGCAGGCCAAAACCTGGTGGTGTACCGGGATGTGGTCATCGGTTCAGGAGGCCGCTCGGCATCATCGCGCAAGGTGTCAGCGTCCGTGGGCAAGCCCAAGGTAGAAAAGGGCAAAACCACCAGTCACCGCCGCTCGGTGGAACCCAAAACCAGCCGAAAACAGAAGAAATGACCCACGGATGCGCGGTAACGGCCTCAAACCCGAAACCGCTGCTTGGCGCGCTGGGCAAATTCATTGGTGAAGGTACGGGCCACATCCACCCTGGCCACACGCAAGGCAGGCTCCTGCTGGCTGCGTATGCGCAAGGCCGTGCTGGCGGCCTGATCGGACATCCACCCGTCCACTGAAAACCCTTCGCGGGCTTTTTCGAAAGCGGCCAGAAACACCGCGTGGTCTGGCAACAGATCCGCCTCCGGCACGGCCTTGATGAGATCAGAAGGCCCGGCGGTCTGAATCCATTTGAGTGCATGCACCACCGCGTTCACCACCTTTTGGGCCAGCCAGTCCTGCTCTGCGCCCCAGATGCCCGGAGCGCAAATGACCGCACCGGGGAGCAGATTGCCAAACAGCTCACGGGTGTCGCGCAGTGACCGCGTGTCGGCCAACACCCTGACCATGCCAGCCTGCTCCAGCCCCGCCACGGCTTTGTCGTTCAGACTGAAGGCATCGACTTGCCCGGTTCGGTACGCATGGATCACATCCGATGCCTGGCGCATGGGCATCAGCATCACATCGCCGAGCACCATGCTGTGTCGGCGCAGAGCGGCATCCAGCACCGTGACCCCAGGCCCGGACGGCAGCACCCCCACCCGGCGGCCACGCAAATCCTGTACACCCCTGATATCTGGATGCAACCGGGGCCATGCGCCCAGCACCACCTGGGGCGTGCGTGTCTGCACCACCAATGAGCGCCAATCGAGGCCCTTGGCTTGCTGCGAGAGAAGCACGGCGTAATCACAGGCAGCCAGCGATGCCCCGCCGCGACTCACCGCTTTCAGTGCGGACTCATCGCTGTCGAACTCCTGCACAGTCAGGGCCACGCCTTCTTGGTCAAAAAAACCCAGCATCTGGGCCAGCAACAGCGGCAAGTGGCAAAGCGAATGCCGCTGACTCAGGGCCAGCACAACAGGCTGTATGGAACTGGGCCTGGTGGAGGCTTGCGCATGGCTCCATCCGGCAGCTTCGGCACTGGACGGCCCCAGCCCCCAACCCATGACAGCGGCAGCCAGCACCGACAGGCAGTGCCTGCGCGTGGCCTGTGCATGGTGGGTGCGTCCCTGGTGGCTGGTGGCATCAATCGACATGCTCCCAGCTTATCGGCGGGGAGGCCAACCGTCATCGGGAGCAATCCCGAGCGGGTTATTACTTAAACACCACAGGGTCTGAGCAATCAGATGCCCGACAACAGAATGGCGATGTTCAGGCCCAGGGCAACCACCCAGGCCAGGCTGCGGGCAGTGGCCATGTCGGCCAGGTACATGAGGATGTAGACCAGCCGGGTGAAGATGAACAGAAAGGCCAGGATATCCAGCCGCGTCTGGGGGGCGTGCAACTGGTGGGCAATGATCACCGCACCGATGAAGAACGGCAGCGACTCAAAGCTGTTGGCCTGGGCGGCGTTGGCGCGGGCACGCCAGTCGGTCTGGCGGGCCAGCCATGCGCGGGGATTGTGGTTGTCGTAACCGCCTTCGCGGCGGGGCTTGCCGAACAAGCCCCATTTGGCGATGCCAGCACACAGAATGGGCAGCAATGCCGCCACCAGAACACAGCCATAGGCCAGCGTGAAATGAGGAACCATGATGTTGAAACAGAAAAAGGTCGGAAAACCGGGGAGCGGCCCGGTGTCTCAGTTGGCTGCGGAGCGCCTGTCCACCAGCGCATGGGCAATGGTGCCCAGATCCACATACTCCAGCTCGCTGCCCACCGGCACGCCGCGCGACAGGCGGGTTACCTGGATGTCGGTGGTGCGCAGCGCCTGGGCAATGACATGGGCCGTGGCCTCGCCCTCGGCGGTGAAGTTGGTGGCCAGAATCACCTCTTTCACTGCCGGATAGGCATCAGGCAGGCCGCCCAAGTCGGCTCCACCCAAGCGGTCAAACAGTTTTTGCAACCCAATCTCGTGGGGGCCGATGCCATCGAGCGGGCTGAGCTTGCCCATCAGCACGAAATACAGGCCCTTGTAGGCCCCGGTGCGCTCCAGTGCTGACTGGTCAGCCGGGGTCTCCACCACACACAGCTTGCTGCGGTCACGGCGGTCATCCAGGCAGGTGCTGCACACCGCACTCTCGGTGAAGGTGTGGCACAGGTTGCAGTGGCGCACCTGATCCACCGCCTGGGCCAGTGCAGCAGACAGCTGCAAAGCCCCGGCGCGGTCGTGCTGGAGCAGGTGGAAAGCCATGCGCCCGGCCGATTTCAGCCCCACGCCAGGCAAGCGGCGCAGAGCCTCGGTGAGGGCTTCAAGGGAATGTGCGTCAGCCACAGGCGGCACCAGCGGAACGGCAAGTGGGCCTGGGCTGCGAGAGACAGGTTGGCAAGGTGTGGTTCAGCCGGTAGAGGTCAGAACGGCAGCTTCATGCCACCGGGCAGGCCAGGCATGCCTGCGGTGAGCTTGCCCATTTTTTCCTGGCTGGTGTCTTCGGCCTTGCGCACGGCGGCATTGAAGGCGGCGGCCACCAGGTCTTCGAGCATGTCTTTGTCATCGGCCAGCAGCGAGGGGTCGATGGTGACGCGCTTGACATCGTGCTTGCAGGTCATGACGACCTTGACCAACCCTGCGCCGGACTCGCCGGTGACTTCGATGTTGCCCAACTCATCCTGGGCTTTTTTCAGGTTTTCCTGCATGGCCTGGGCCTGCTTCATGAGTCCGGCGAGTTGTCCTTTGTTGAACATGGTTTTCCTTGTGGATGAAAGGGATGGAAAAAGAAGGATGGGGAGAAATGAAACTCGGAATTTGCCTGGGGTCACCACTGGCCTGACTGAGAAGGCCAGTGGTGACCAGGTTCAGGAAGACGGGGCTGGGTTCAGGGGCTGGATGCTGCCTGGCACGATTTTGCCGCCGAATTCTCGCATCATGGCCTGGACAAACGGGTCTTGGAGCACGGTTTCCCTGGCCTCGGCCATTTGCTGCCGGGCAGCAGCGGCCAGTCGAATGGCGGGGGAATCGGCCACCGGGCCCACTTCAACACTGATTTGCACCGCGTGTCCATGCTGGGCCAAGGCAGCCTGAAGGCGGTCGCGGGTAGAGGCTTGCTGAAGGGTGGGGTTCTCCACCCGCAAGCTCCATTTGGCCGGGGACACCTTGCCATCGCGGGCCATCAGCTGCGATTGCAAGGCCAGCTCGCGCACCAGTGCGCCCACGGTTTCGGCCCGCACCATGTCCATCACCAAGCCGTGCCAGAAATCGGCCTCGCGGGTGACATCACCCGGCGCGGGCTCGACAGACACGGGCGACACGGCTGGGGCCGCCGGATCAGGCGACTCAAGGGCATTGGCTGCATTGACGGCAATGGCAGGTGCCTGCACAACTGGCGGGGGAGTAACCGGCTGGCGGGCGGGAGATGGCGGCGGAGGTGGGAGCGGTTCAGCCCGGACAGGAGCCGGTGGCGCAATGGAGGCCGGAGCCACAGCCACCGCTGGCATGGGGCGGGGAGTGGGCTGTGGCTCTGCACTCAGCGGTCGGCTGGCTGGCTCAGGGCTTTTTTTTTCAGCCGGGGGCGCGCTGCGTTGGATGCCGGGCTGGCTGGCGGGCTGAAACGCCAGCAGGCGCAGCAGCACCATCACCAGCGCGGCATATTCATCGGGGGCCAGGCCCAGCTCGGCGCGGCCATGCAGGCACAGGCTGTACAGCAGCTGGGTCTGGTCGGGAGGCAGCAGGTCGGCCAGTCGCTGCACCTCGGGAGCCTCGGGGTCTGCGGGGTCGAGATCGGCATGGGCCAGCTGGGCCACGGCCATGCGTTGCAGGATGTGGGTCATTTCCTCCAGCGTGGAGGCGGCGCTCAGGCCCTGTTTGCGCAGGCCGTCAATGGTGCCCACCACATTGCGGCCATCGCCCAGAGCCAGGGATTCGATCAACGCAAACACATGCTGGCGGCCCACGGCACCCAGCATCTGGCGCACAGTGCTTTCCAGCAACTGGCCGCCACCGAAGGCAATGGCCTGGTCGGTCAGGCTGAGTGCATCACGCATGGAGCCGCGAGCAGCACGGGCCAGCAGGCGCAGGGCGGGCGGCTCGGAGGCCACGCCTTCTTCCTGCAACACCGTGCCCAGGTGCTCAAACACGGTTTCAGGGGCCATGGGCCGCAGGTTGAACTGCAAGCAACGGCTGAGCACGGTGACCGGCACCTTCTGTGGATCGGTGGTGGCCAGCACAAACTTCAGGTACTCGGGTGGCTCTTCCAGCGTCTTCAACATGGCGTTGAACGCCGTGTTTGTGAGCATGTGGACTTCGTCGATCATGAAGACCTTGAAGCGCCCCTGCACCGGCTTGTACACCGCCTGCTCCAGCAGGGCCTGCACCTCGTCCACACCCCGGTTGCTGGCGGCATCCAGCTCGGTGTAATCGACAAACCGGCCCGAATCGATGTCGGTACACGCCGGGCACACCCCGCACGGCGTGGCGGTGATGCCGCCCTGCCCGTCTGCACCCACGCAGTTGAGGGACTTGGCCAGGATGCGCGACACCGTGGTCTTGCCCACGCCCCGCGTGCCGGTGAACAGATAGGCGTGGTGCAGGCGCTGGGTGGTCAGCGCATTGCCCAGGGCCGTGACCACGTGCTCCTGCCCCACCATTTCGGCAAAGTTTTTAGGACGGTATTTGCGGGCCAGGACAACGTAGGACATGGGGGGCGATTCTATGCCGCTACAATCCACCCCGACGGGCCTTCCCGCATGGTGAAGCGGCCAACCGGGTCAGGTGGGGAACCAAGCAGCCCTAACTGTGAATCCAGTGCCGGGGTCAAGGCTCGTCACCCCCATTCTTTTTCTCCGTGCTCCTGCAACCCATCCGGTGCCGCCAGCCGGTGGCCTTGCCCATGACGCACCCCATCCGCTCCCAATACGAAGACTTTGTCCGCCATGTGCGCACCCACGGGGTGTTCAAGGCTGACCGCACCGGCACGGGTACCACCAGCGTGTTCGGCTACCAGATGCGGTTTGACCTGAACGAGGGTTTTCCGCTGGTGACGACCAAGAAGGTTCACCTCAAATCCATCATCCACGAGCTGCTGTGGTTCCTGACCGGCTCCAGCAACAACAACGATCTGCGTGCGCGTGGCGTGACCATCTGGGACGAGTGGGCACGCCCCGACGGAGACCTGGGGCCGGTGTACGGCGTGCAGTGGCGCAGCTGGCCCAAGGCCGACGGCACGCACATCGACCAGATTGCCGAAGTCATCA
>CALMMY010000304.1 GCA_937868695.1 uncultured Comamonadaceae bacterium | reverse complement strand
AACCAGCCGTCTTGCAGCGGTGAGCGGCCTTCTGCCCTGAAATACTGGTCGATGATCCAGGGGCCACGCACCAGCAGGTCGCCATAGGTTTTGCCGTCCCAAGGCAGCTCTTCGCCTTCGCCGTTGACGATTTTCATGTCCACACCATAGACTGCGCGGCCCTGCTTGAGGCGCACGCGCATGCGGCCATGCTCGTCCAGCGCCAGCTGCTTGTTTTTCAGCGAACACACGGTGCCCAGGGGCGACATTTCGGTCATGCCCCAGGCGTGCAGAACCTCCACACCATAGGTGTCGTGGAAGGTGTGCAGCATGGCTGGCGGGCAGGCCGAGCCGCCAATGACTGTGCGGTTGAGCCGACTGAAGCGCAGCCCGCCAGCCTGCATGTGGCCCAGCAGCATCTGCCACACGGTGGGCACCCCGGCGGCCATGGTCACGCCTTCGGTTTCAATCAGGTCATAGATGGATTTGCCATCCATTGCCGGGCCGGGAAACACCAGCTTGCAGCCCGTGGCCGCTGCGCAGTACGGCAAGCCCCAGGCATTGACGTGGAACATGGGCACCACGGGCAAGATGGCATCGCGGGCGCTGATGTTGAGCGCATCGGGCAACGCACCGGCATAGGCATGCAGCAGGGTAGAACGGTGGCTGTAGAGCACGCCCTTGGGGTTGCCGGTGGTGCCGCTGGTGTAACAGAGGCTGGAGGCGGTGTTTTCGTCGAACTGCGGCCAGTTGTAGGTACCGGGCTGGGTGGCGATCAAGGCCTCGTAACTGACAAGGTTGGGAATGCCAGTGCCTTCAGGCAGCTTGTCGGCATCACACAGGGCCACCCACAGTTTGACGCTGGGGCATTTGGCCTGCACGGCGGCCACCAACGGTGTGAAGGTGGTGTCAAAACACACCACGCGGTCTTCGGCGTGGTTGATGATCCAGGCCAGCTGCTGGGGATGCAGGCGGGGGTTGAGGGTGTGCAGCACCCGGCCCGAACCGCTGACACCGTAGTACATCTCCAGGTGGCGGTAACCGTTCCAGGCAATGCTGGCCACCCGGTCGGCAAAGGCCAGCCCCTGTGCATCCAGTGCATTGGCAAGCTGCCTGGATCGGCGGGCGACCGTGCTCCATTGCGTGCGGTGGATGTCGCCCTCAACCCGGCGGGAAACAATTTCTCCCTCGCCATGGTGCCGCTCGGCGTGCTCAATCAGCGACGAAATCAGCAACGGATGGTTTTGCATCAAACCCAGCATGACAAATCTCCTTGGTTATGTGCCTCACATGGCTGTGAAGGCGGTCAAAATCACAACGCATGGTAGCGGTGCCTGTTTTGTGTGCAGTGCAACAATCACCTTCTGTGCCTGTGGGACTGTCACCTAACTTACAGTAGCTGGTTCCCCACCCATCTCAGCTCAGCGAAAACCCCATGACCTACCCCATCCAGAAAACCGATGCCGAGTGGCGCACCCTGTTGGCCAGCCGTGGGGCTGAGCCTGCGGCTTTCGAGGTGACGCGCCGTGCCCACACCGAGCGCCCATTCACTGGCCGCTATGAGCAGGTGTGGGCCGATGGCAGCTACCACTGCATCTGTTGCGGACAGCAACTGTTCGATGCCCGCACCAAGTTCGATGCCGGTTGTGGCTGGCCGAGTTTTTCGCAGGCCGTGCCGGGTGCGATCACGGAGATCACCGACCGCAGCCACGGCATGCTGCGGGTTGAAACCGTCTGCAGCCAGTGCGGAGCCCACTTGGGCCATGTGTTTGAAGACGGCCCGGCCCCCACAGGCCTGCGTTACTGCATGAACTCGGCTGCACTGGCGCACCAGCCGCCCCCGGCGGCCATCAACCCTGAACATTGAACCCTGCATGCCCGCTTCATCTGCCCACCGGCCACTTTTGCCACAACTGGCCAGCCTGACAGGGCCTGAACGCCCGCTGTCGGTACTGGTGGTGGACGATGAGCCGACCAGCCGCCGGGTGTTGTGCGGCTTGCTGGAAAAACTGGGTTTTGCCGTGTACCAGGCGGGAGACGGCCGCAGTGCCTTGGCCCAGCTGGCCACCCACCAGCACGACATTGTTCTGCTCGATCTGGTCATGCCGCACATGGACGGATTTGAAGCAACACGGCGCATCCGCGCCCTGCCCCAGCACGCCCGCACACCCATTTTGGTGATTTCGGCGCTTGAAAGCACCGAAAGCGTGGTCAGCGCCATCGAAGCGGGGGCCGACGACTACCTAGTCAAACCTGTTCGCCCCCCCATTCTGAAGGCCAAACTGGGACACCTGAGCGAGGCTCTGTTGGCCAAAAGAGCCCAGGCTGAAGAAGCAGAACGCAACCGTGCGATTGGCGAAACGGTGGTCGATGCCCTCATCACCGTCAACGCAGCGGGCATCATCGACTGGCTCAACCCCGCCACCGAGCGCATTTTCGGCCACCCCGCCAGTACCATGCTGGGCCGCAACGTCTCCAGCCTGATGCCCGAACCGTTTCAGGGGCCCGATGCAGAGGCTGTGGCCCGCCAGTTGCGCGAGTGGCGCACCCACCACCCCGGCATGCGCTGGCGCACCCAGGGCGTATCGGCATCGGGGCGGCCATTTCCCATTGAAATGGCAGTCGAGCCACTGTCTATCCAGAGCACGCCCGCTTTTTTGCTCATGGTCAGGGACATGTCTGACTTTGAACAACTGGGCAAGATGAAACGCGATTTCATCTCCGTCATCAACCATGAACTGCGCACCCCGCTGACATCCATCATCGGCTCGCTGTCGTTGCTGGCGGCGGGCACAGCCGGGACTTTGCCACCCAAGGCCCAGCAGCTGGTGGGCATGGCTGAGCGCAACACCGCCAGGCTGGGGCGGCTGATCAACGACATTCTGGATCTGGACAAAATCGAAGCGGGTGGACTGCGCCTGAAACTCAGCCCACTCCCGGCCCTGGTGCTGCTGAACGAAGCACTGGCCGTGAATGAAGCAGCGGCGGCCAAAAGGCACATTGCCTTGCAGCTGTTCGCCCCTGGCTTCCAGGAAACCACTCCTTGCCTGTGGGTGGATGGCGATCGGTTTCAGCAAATTATGAGCAATCTGCTGACCAATGCGATCAAATTCTCACCGCCTGAATCGGTGATCAAGGTCATCGCACAGCTGCAAGACCAGGCGGTGCGGGTGGCTGTATCGGATCAAGGGCCCGGCATTCCGGCAGAATTCCACCAACGCGTGTTCCAACGTTTTGCCCAATCAGAAACCGCCGACACGCGCAAAAACGAAGGCACCGGCCTGGGTCTGACCATCGCCAAGGCACTGGTGACCCAGATGCAGGGCACCATCGGCTTTGTCAGCCAGCCTGGCGAGGGCACCACTTTTTTCTTTACGCTCCCTCTGGCCGCACCGCAGGCTGATGCCTTGTTCAGCCCGCCAAACCCCACAGCCGCACACCCATCCACCGACGAGACAACAACATGACAGGCCTGAACCGCATCCTGCTGGTTGAAGATGATCCAGACATCCGGGAAATTCTGGAACTTTCACTGGGCATGGTCGGGGGCTACACGCTCTCGGCCCATGCCGATGTGCGCAGCGCGTTGGCGCAGGTAGAGGCATTCAAGCCACAAGTCATTTTGTTGGACGTGATGCTGCCCGACATGAGCGGGCCAGAGGCCTTGCCCCTGTTTCGGGCCAACCTGGCCGGAGCCCAGGCTGCCATTGTGTTTCTGACGGCCAAGGCTGGCACAGGGGTACGCGAAAGCTATCTGGCCCTGGGAGCCCAGGACGTGCTGTTCAAACCCTTTGACCCGATGGCCCTGCCCGATACGCTGGCCAGCGTGTGGAACCAATACAGCACAACACCCCACTGACCTGCAGTTGCGCCGCTGCGCGGCTGCTTCCCGAATCGACTCACCAGATAATCCGCCCCATGCGCTTTTTGATTGATTTCTTCCCCATTGCCCTGTTCGTTGCGGCTTACAAACTGCACGACATCTATGTTGGCACCGCCGTGCTGATGGCCGCCACGGTGGTACAGACCGCTGTGATTTACGGCATCGACAAACGGCTGCAAACCATGCAGAAAGTCACACTGGTGCTGGTGCTGGTGTTCGGTGCCCTGACACTGTTTTTGCACGATGAACGCTTTATTAAGTGGAAACCCACCGTGCTGTACGCCAGCATGGCCATTGTGCTGGCCGCTGCGCTGTGGGTGTGGAAGAAAAACTTTCTCCACATCCTGCTGGGCAGCCAGCTCCAGTTGCCAGTGGATGTCTGGAACCGTCTCGCCCTCATCTGGGCGGGCTACTTTGTTTTCATGGCCAGCCTCAATGCCTATGTGGCGGCGTTTTACACCACCGAGGAATGGGTCAACTTCAAAATCTGGGGATACGCCTTTCCGGTGATTTTCATTGTGGGCCAGGGCCTGTACATTGCCCGCTACCTGAAAGAAGAAACCCACCATGACCACTGAAGTTCAGCCCAATCTGCAAACAGCCGATAGCCCGCCGCATGCGGCGGTGCCCACCGCCGCCGCGCTTGAAGCCGCTTTGCACCGCGCATTGCATCCCGCCAACCTGCAGGTTCTGGATGAAAGTGCCGCTCACGCCGGTCACGCCGGGGCCAACGGCCTGGGTTTTGGCACCCATTTTCGGGTGCGCATCGGTGGCCCAGCATTCGCTGGCCTGAGCAGGGTGGCGCAACACCGCCTTGTGTATGATGCGCTCCGACCCTTCACAGCCGCCGGGCTGCATGCCCTGGCCATTGAAATCACTCCCACTTCATTATGAAAACCTTGTTGTCCGTTGCGGCTGTGGCCGCCATTTCCCTGTCTTCAACCTTGGTCAGCGCTCAAAACCTGGCCGTGGTCAACGGCAAGCCGGTTCCCAGCTCGCGCGTGGACATGCTGGCCAGCCAGATTGCAAAATCCGGTCGCCCTGTGAACGACGAAATGCGCGCCCAGATCAAAGAAGAAGTGATCACCCGTGAAATCTTCATGCAGGAAGCCCAAAAGCGCGGCCTCGCATCCACCGCTGACTACAAAGCACAGATGGAGCTGGCCCGCCAGACCATTCTGATCCGCGAACTGTTTGCTGACTTCCAGAAAAACAACCCCGTTACCGATGCCGACCTGAAGGCCGAGTACGACAAGTTCACCTCAGCCAACGCCGGTAAAGAGTACAAAGCCCGCCACATCCTGGTGGAAAAAGAAGACGATGCCAAAGCCATCATCGCAAGCCTGAAAAAAGGCGACAAGTTTGAAGACCTGGCCAAGAAAATGTCCAAAGATCCAGGCTCCGGAGCCAACGGTGGTGATCTGGACTGGGCCAACGCTTCCAGCTATGTGCCTGAATTCAGCGCAGCCATGACCAAACTGGAAAAAGGTCAACTGGCCGCCGAACCCGTCAAGAGCCAGTTTGGCTGGCACGTCATCCGCGTGGACGACATCCGCGATGCCAAGCTGCCTTCATTTGAAGAAGTCAAACCCCAGATCTCCCAGCAAATGACGCAGCAAAAGCTCGCCCAGTTCCAGGAAGAACTGCGCAAAAAAGCCTCGGTGAAATAAGCATTCCTGTACGCATACCAGTAACCACCAAGCGCAGCCCAGGCTGCGCTTTTTTCATGGTTCAGCCGCGCACCCAAGTCACCCAAGCTGTCATCGCACCGATCAACACAGGCTGGTGCAGCATGTAGTAACTCAGGCTCCAGCGCCCTGGCAACGCCAGCCACCGCATGGCGTTGGATTGACCCGCCAGCCAGCCTGGCCGGTGCTTCAGCACCCACTGCCCCGCCGCCAAGCCCCACCACACGGTAGCCAGCCAAGGCACCAGCGGCACATAGTCCTCGGTAATGGGTTTTTGGCTGATCAGCCCCAGCCAGTTGAATGGTTTTTCATTTAAAAATTTCCAACTTGTGCTTGATGGTATTGCGTAAGCAGCTATCTCATTCAAAGCAATGGCCGCCCAGCCTGCCAGCCAGAGCCACTTGCCCCAACCCGCCGTCAAACGGGCGATCAGCAGCATGACAGCCAAGCCGTGCAGCACCCCAAAGTAAATGAAGCTGTTGGGAAACATCACCACCGAGCCCAACGACACCAGCAGCGCACAGCCCGCTA
>CALMMY010000303.1 GCA_937868695.1 uncultured Comamonadaceae bacterium | reverse complement strand
ACGCAGGGCACGAACAGCAGGGTGGGCACGATCAGCTCGGTGTCCTTGGGCTTGGGAATACCGTAGGCATCCTCCTCCATCGGGCAGCCGGGATACCAGGCGTGGAAGGTGAGGGTTTTGTGCTGCTTGTTGACCACCGGCAGGCCGATGCGGCGGCGCTGCGGTTGGTCGAGCAGCTCGCCGTCTTCCTTCCAGCGGTGCAGTGCGGGCAGGGGGTCGAACTCGCCCTTGATGGGCCAGTAGGCACCGATGACGGTGTCGGGCCGCTCAATCAGCCACACCCGCATCACGCGCTGCAACATCTCGCAACGCCAGGCCCAGTCGGGCATGGACTGGCGGCGGGCCACCAGTTCTTTGCGCAAAGCCTGCTTTTGCAGTTGTGTCTGGGTCAGCACCCTGGGCTCAGGGGTTGACGGGGAGGCACTGGCAGAAGGATTGGGCGGTTGGTTGTTGTCCATAATCACCTGATGAATTTGCGTCATTCGAGTCTTTTGCGCCGGTCGGGCGCACTCACACCTACCTCGACCCTGCGAAGCCTGGCCGTGGCTGCCATTGTCACCCTGATTGGCTCCACCGCTGGCCCCGGCCATGCACAAGCCGTGGCCGTTGTACCGACCACGGCACAAGCCAGCACCACCGCAGCAGACCAGGCCATGCTGGAGCTGCGCGATGCCTTCCAGCGGCGCAACGCCCAGCAGTTGCAAACCCTGCTGCCCCAGGTTCAGGGCCACCTGCTGGAACCCCTGGCCGCCTACTGGGTGATGCGCCAGGGGCTGGATGCCGCCAGCCACGCCCAGATACGCGCTTTTCTGGAACGCTGGCAGGGCACCTACTACGAAGACCGCCTGCGCAACGACTGGCTGCTGCTGCTCGGGGCCAGACAGGACTGGGCCACCTTTGCCGCCGAGTGGCCCCAGTACCGCATGCGCGACGACAAGCAGGTGCGCTGCCACAGCCTGCATGCCCGGCTGGCCACCCAGGGCAGGCTGACGGAGGACGACGTAACCGAAGCCAGCCAGCTCTGGCTCAACCAGAAAGAAGCCGAAGAAGCCTGCACCCCGCTGGTCAAGCGCCTGCTCGATGCCCGGCTGATCGACCCCCAGCTGGTGTGGCAGCGCGCCCGCCTGGGGGCCGAACTCAACCGCCCCCGCATCACCAGCCAGGCCGTGGCCATGCTCAACCCGGAGTGGGTGGCCTCATCCAACACCGTGCAGGCCCAGCCCGACAAATACCTGGACGACAAGCTCACCGCCGTGCGCCACCGCACCAAAGAACTGGTCACCCTGGCCCTGGTGAAGCTGGGCAGCACCGACCCCGCCGGGGCCGCCGGCCACATGGCCCGCACCCGCTGGCGCACCCAGCTGACCCAGGAAGAAAAGAGCTGGATCTGGGGCGTGATCGGGCGCAACGCCGCCCAGCGGCTGATGAACGAAGCCCCCGACTGGTTTGCCCATGGCCAGCCCGGCCTCATGCACGCCGACCACCTGGCCTGGTGGGTGCGCGCCGCCCTGCGCACCGGCCAGTGGGGCCAGATACCCAAGGTGGTGGCCGCCATGCCCGAGGCCATGCAACAAGACCCTACCTGGGCCTACTGGCTGGGCCGTGCGCTGGCGCAGCGGCGCAACCCCGATGCCACAGCCCAGGCCCAGGCCCTCTACCAGCGCATCGCCAGTCCGCACCATTTTTACGGCCAGCTGGCGATGGAAGAGCTGGGCCAGGCCATCGCCACCCCGCCCGCACCGCCGCCCTCCACTGCGACCGAGCAGCAATGGGCGCGCAACCACCCCGGCTTGCGCCGCGCCCTCAAAGCCATTGAAATCGGCCTGCGCAGCGAAGGCGTGCGCGAATGGAACTACGAAACCAACCTGCACACCCCCGGCGGCCTGAACGACCGCGAACTGCTGGCCGCCGCCCAGCTGGCTTGCCAACGGCAAGTGTGGGACCGCTGCATCAACACCAGCGACCGCACCACCGCCGTGGCCGACTACCGCCAGCGCTACCCCATGCCGCACCGCGAAGCCGTGGTCACGCAGAGCATGGCCATCGGGCTGGATGCGGCCTATGTGTACGGCCTGATCCGACAGGAGAGCCGCTTCATCACCGATGCCCGCTCGCATGTGGGGGCCTCCGGCCTGATGCAGGTGATGCCCGCCACCGCCCGCTGGACGGCCCGCAAAATCGGCCTGACCGATTTCCAGCCAAGCGACATCACCCGGCTGGACACCAACATTGCCATCGGCACCGGCTACCTCAAACTGGTGCTGGACGACTTTGAGGGCTCCATGCCGCTGGCCACCGCCGCCTACAACGCCGGGCCGGGCCGCTCGCGCCGCTGGCGGGCACCCAACGAGGGTGCCAACCCGGTGCTCGAAGGGGCCATCTGGGCCGAGAACATTCCCTTCACCGAAACCCGCGACTACGTCAAGCGCGTGCTGTCCAACACCACCAACTACGCGGCTCTGCTCAGCGGCCAGCCCCAGTCTGTCAAAACCAGGCTGGGCGACGTGGGGCCACGGCGCAGCACCAGCCCCGGCGAAAATACCGATCTGCCCTGATCCGCTCCCGGACAGCCAGCCCCGCCTTCATCCACCCACACTCTGAGGGAATCCACCATGTCCAACGTTCTTGTCCTGGGGGGAACCGGCTTTGTCGGCCGCCATGTGTGCGAGCAGCTGCAACGCGCAGGCCACCGCATGACCGTGACCACACGCCACATCAAACGCGCCAGTGCCGTGCAGCACCTGCCGCTGGTCACCGTGCAGGTGGCCGACATCCACAACCCGGACACCCTGGCGCAACTGGTGGCCGGGCACGATGTGGTCATCAACCTGGTGGCCATCCTGCACGGCAACGAAGCCGCCTTCGAGCGCGCCCATGTCACGCTGGCGCACACCATCGCCCAGGCCTGCCAGCGCAGCGGCGTGCGCCGCCTCATCCACATCAGCGCCCTGGGTGCGGCCACCGACGGCCCGTCCATGTACCAGCGCAGCAAGGCACGTGGCGAGGCCGTGCTGCAAGCCGCCGGGCTGGACTTGACGGTGCTGCGCCCCAGTGTGATTTTTGGCGAGGGCGACCGCTTCCTCAACCTGTTTGCCCGGCTGCAAAAAGCCCTGCCCCTGGTGCCACTGGCCGGGGCCGACACCCGTTTCCAGCCCGTGTGGGTGGAAGACGTGGCCCAGACGGTGCTGCACGCCGTCAACACGCCCGATACCGTGAGCCAGACCATCGAGCTGGTGGGGCCAGATGTGTTCACGCTGCGCGAGCTGGTGCAGATGACCGGACGCACAGCTGGCTGCCCCCGCCCCGTGCTGGGCCTGCCCCGCGCCATTGCCTACTTCCAGGCCCTGGCCATGGAACTGGCACCCGGCGAGCCACTGATGAGCACCGACAACCTCAACTCCATGGAAGTGGACAACGTGGCCAGCCCGGCGGCAGCGGGCATGCCCACCCAGGCCAGCTGGGGCATCGCCCCCGCCAGCCTGCGGGCCGTGCTGCCCACCTACATCGGCCCCGTGGCCGGTGGCCAGGGCCCGCGCAACCGCCTGCTGCGCCTGCG
>CALMMY010000302.1 GCA_937868695.1 uncultured Comamonadaceae bacterium | reverse complement strand
AGCAGCACCGACAACACCGGCGCATGCTGAAGCCAGAATGCCTGCACAGCCAGCATCAGCGCACCTCCCTGTCATCGGCAGGCGAAGGCTGGCCGGGTGGGTGATCGGGTTCATGGCCATCCACATGGTCGGAGCCCGCCTCGTGGTGGCTGCGCAGCGCCAGTTCAATCAAAAAGCCGGTGGTGGCAAACCCGATGACGATGGCGGTGAGCACCAGCGCAGGCGGCAGCGGATCGGCCACCGGCCCTTGGCCCTGCAAAATGGGAGCGGCGTTGACCCACAGCCGCCCGGTGGCAAAAATGAACACATTCACGGCATAACCGAGCAACGACAAACCCAGCACCACCGGGAAGGTGCGGCCCCGCAGCATCAGATAGACCCCCGTGGCCGTGACCAGACCCAGCCCGGTGGCCAACAACGCTTCCATGCTCATGATGGCTCTCCCCTCGGGTGTGTGGATGCCGCCGGATTGCGGCTGACTGAACCGAGCACCGACAGGGTCAGCAGCGTGGAACCCACCACGGTGAAATACACCCCCAGGTCAAACATGGCCGCCGAGGCCAGCGGCAGCTCACCCAGCACCGGCACATGGGGATGGCCGAAGGCGCTGCTCAGGAAGGGGCGGCCCCATGCCCAGGCCGCCACGCCGGTGAGACCCGCCACCGACAGGCCCACCGCAATCCAGCGCACAAACCGCTGGCCCGCGTGGGCATGCAACAGCTGCTCCACCCGCGCCTGCCCCAGCGCCATGTATTGCAGCACCAGCGCCACGGCGGTGATCAGGCCGGCAATGAAGCCCCCGCCCGGCAGGTTGTGGCCGCGCATGAAGATGTGCAGCGTGAACACCAGCGCCAGCGGCAGCACCACCGCCGCAGCCACACGCAGCAGCAACGGTGGTCGGGCAAACGTCCAGGGGCGGCCTGCGCTGTCGGTGTCGGGGCGGCGGGTGTGCATGCCCTCCATCAGCGCATACACACCCAGCGCGGCAATGGCCAGCACCGTGATTTCGCCGAAGGTGTCGTAGCCCCGGAAATCCACCAAAATGACGTTGACCACGTTGGTGCCGCCGCCCTTGGGCACCGCGTTTTCCAGAAAGTACCAGGCAATGCTGTCCTGTGGCCGGGTCAGCACCAGCCAGGCCAGCCAGGCCATGCCCGCACCGGCAGCCAGGGCCAGGGTGGCATCGCGCAACCGGCGGGGCCAGCGCGACTCTCTGGGCGATTGCGCGGGCAGCAGGGCCAGCCCCATCAGCAGCAGGGCGGTGGACACCACCTCCACAGACAACTGGGTCAGCGCCAGGTCGGGCGATGAAAAACCGACAAACACCAGCGCGGTCACCAGGCCCACCACCCCCACCAGCACCACCGACACCGTGCGCTGCCGGTGCATGACGACCAGCGCCACACACGTTGCCAACAGCAGCAGCCACACCACCCAGGCCAGCGGTGTGGCCGCCAGCGTCTGCCGTGGGCCGGTGCCCAGGCCCGCACCCCACAGTGGCCAGCCCCCGGCCACCAAGGCCGCAGCCAGCAACCAGGCTACGTAACGCTGCAACGATCCGTTTTCCAGGCGCGTGGTCACACGGGCCGACCAGGCAAACAGGCCGGCCATCAGCCTTTCAAACAGGTGCCGCCCATTGACCGGGCCGAACCAGGATTCCGACAGCAGCCCGTGCAACCGCCGCGCCTGGGCCAGTGCCGCATACAGCGCCAATCCGCCGACCAGCGCCACGGCACTCATGAGCAAGGGCAGATTGAAGCCGTGCCACAGGGCCAGGTGGTAGTCGGGCAAGGCCTGGCCGCCCACCAGAGCCGTGGCGGCGGCATGCACCAGCGGCCCGGCGGCCCAGGCCGGAGCCAGCCCCACACACAGGCACAGCACAGCCAGCAGAGCCACGGGCGCTTTCATGCCCCAAGGCGGCTCGTGGGGGTGGCGGTTGGGCACATCGCCCAATGGGCCGTTGAAAAAAGTGTCGTGTACCAGCCGCATGGAGTAAGCCACGCTGAACACACCCGCCAGCGTGACACCCACAGGCAGCAGCCAGCCCCCTGCCCCGGCGGTGCCCGCCACCGCCTCGGTAAAGGCCATTTCTTTGGAAATGAAGCCGTTGGTCAGCGGCACCCCGGCCATCGCCGCTGCCGCCACCATCGCCAACGTGGCCGTCCAGGGCATGAAGCGCCACAACCCGCCCAGCTGCCGCATGTCGCGCGAATGGGCTTCGTGGTCCACGATGCCCGCCACCATGAACAGCGCCGCCTTGAACAGGGCATGGTTGAGCACATGAAACACAGCGGCCACCGCCGCCAGCGGGGAGCCCAGCCCCACCAGAAACGTGATCAGCCCCAGGTGGCTGACGGTGGAGTAGGCCAACAAGCCCTTCAGGTCGTGCTTGAACACGGCAATGAAAGCAGCAAACAGCACCGTGGTCAGCCCGACCGCCGTCACCAGGCCCTCGAACCAGCCCGAACCCGCCAGCACAGGCGACAGCCGCATCAGCAGAAACACGCCCGCCTTGACCATCGTGGCCGAGTGCAGGTAGGCCGACACCGGCGTGGGCGCGGCCATCGCATCGGGCAGCCAGAAATGGAAAGGGAATTGCGCACTTTTGGTGAAGGCCCCCAGCAGTATCAGCAGCAGGGCGGGCACAAACAGGGCATGGGCCTGGATGTCAGCGGCCCGCTCCGCCAGGGCGCTGATTTCGTAGGTGCCCGCCATCTGCCCCAGCAACACGAAGCCCGCGAGCATGGCCAGCCCACCGCCGCCGGTCACGGCCAGTGCCTGGCGCGCACCGGCACGGGCCTCGGGCCGGTGGCCCCAGTAGCCCACCAGTAAGAAGGACGACACGCTGGTCAGCTCCCAGAACACCACCAGCAGCAACAGGTTGTCTGACAGCACCACCCCCAGCATGGCGGCCATGAACAGCATCATCT
>CALMMY010000301.1 GCA_937868695.1 uncultured Comamonadaceae bacterium | reverse complement strand
GCAGCACCACGGTGCTGCTGGTCGAGCACGACATGGATGCCGTGTTTCGCCTGGCTGACCGCATTTCCACCCTGGTGGCTGGGCGCGTGATCGCCACCGGCACACCCGACCACATCCGCAACCACCCGGAGGTCAAACGCGCCTACCTGGGCGACGAACTGGACGGCGACAGTGCTGCCCATCCGCACCCGGCCCCGCTTCTGGCCACTCCCCTGGCCCCGGCCACCGAGGTGACTGCATGAGTACACCCCATTCGATGCCCGCACAGGCGGCCACTGTTCCTGCCACTCCCGCCACCACCACGCCTTCGGGCCGGGCCAGCCACCGCCCGGCGGCCCTGCTGGAAGTGCAGGACCTGGAAACCGCCTACGGCACCAGCCAGGTGCTGTTCGGCCTGGGGTTTTCCATCGCGGCGGGTGAAGTGGCCACGCTGCTGGGCCGCAACGGCATGGGCAAAACCACCACCGTGCGCTCGGTGCTCGGGCTGACCCGTGCCCGTGCAGGCTGGGTGCGGTTCGTGGGCGAGCGCATCGACCACCTCAGCCCCGACCGCATTGCCCGCATGGGCCTGGCCGTGGTGCCCGAGGGGCGGCAGATTTTCCCCAACCTCAGCGTCCGCGAAAACCTCGTCGCCTTTGCCGCCAGGCGCAACGCCAGCCCCGACCCCTGGACGCTGGAGCGCGTGTTCAACCTGTTTCCCCGCTTGGCCGAGCGCCAGCACCACATGGGCAACCAGCTGTCGGGCGGCGAGCAGCAGATGCTGGCCATTGGCCGCGCCCTCATGACCAACCCGCACCTGCTCATCCTGGATGAAGCGACCGAGGGCCTGGCCCCGCTGATCCGCGAAGACATCTGGCGCTGCCTGCACACCCTGCGCCAGCAGGGCCAGACCACGCTGGTCATCGACAAATACGTGCAACGCCTGATTGCCCTGGCCGACCACCACACCATCATCGAGCGTGGCCGCGTGGTGTGGCAGGGCGATTCGCCCACCCTGGCGGCCGATCCCGGCCTGTGGCACCGCTACATCGGTGTGTGAAGGAGCCTCCCTTGAACCCTGCAAACAGTCCCGTTGCCAGTCCCGCCTGGCTCGACAGCCAGTACAACAACCGCGCCCGCGTGCCCGAAGCCGTGCAGCACCTGCAACGCTGGGCTGCCGATTCCGCCACCGCCCGCGCCGCGCTGCAAGCCAGCGGCCAGGCCCTGCTGGATGTGCCCTACATGGCCGACCCGGCGCTGCCACCCGCCGCCCAGACGCTGGACATCTTCACCCCGCCCCCCGGTGCCACACCGCCCGCAGGCGGCTGGCCGGTTCTGCTGTTCGTTCACGGCGGCTACTGGCGGGCGCTGGACAAGGCCGACCACAGCTTCATCGCCCCGCCCTGGGTGGCGCAGGGGGCCATCGTCGTCATTCCCAACTACGCCCTGTGCCCGGCGGTGCGCGTCAGCACCATCACCGACCAGATGCGCCAGGCCGTGGCCTGGACAGCCCGCCACATCGGCAACCTCAACGGCCAGCCGGGCAACCCAGACCGCCTCAGCGTGGCCGGGCACTCGGCGGGCGGCCACATTGTCGGCATGCTGCTGTCCACCCGCTGGGCGGAGTGGGGCGGCTCCGGGGCCGCGCTGCCCGGCCAGCCCGACGGCACACCGATCCGGCACGGCATTTCCATCAGCGGCCTGTTTGACCTGGAGCCCATCCGCCAGACCCCGTTTCTGACCGACCTGGGCCTCACGCCCGAAGAAGCCCAAGCCCAGAGCCCCATCCACCACCGCCACACCGGCGGCCAGCTGACCGCCGTGGTGGGCGGTGACGAGAGCGAAGAATTTCTGCGCCAGAACGGCCTGCTGCGCACCGCCTGGGGCGAGGCCGCCGCCCCCGTGGCCGAAGTGCTGCCGGGCCTCAACCACTTCAGCGTGGTGGAAGAACTCACCCGGCCAAGCAGCCGCCTGTTTGCCCTGGTGGCGGCGCGGCTGTGAGCAAAACGTGCCGCTGGCACGTTTGAAAGAGGACAGGATTGCTCCTATGGTGGTAGCAATCCGGGCCGATCACACCACTTCGGTCACAAAGTTCTCGCGGCTGCGGCGCACTTTTTTCA
>CALMMY010000300.1 GCA_937868695.1 uncultured Comamonadaceae bacterium | reverse complement strand
CCACGCTGCGCCTGCACGGCGACTGCCACCCCGGCAACATCCTGTGGACACCCACCGACCAGCCCGGCGGTGGCCCGCACTTTGTCGATCTGGACGATGCCCGCACCGGCCATGCCGTGCAGGACCTGTGGATGCTGTTGCCCGGCGGCGAGCGGCGCGAGCAAACCCTGGCCCTGAGCGCCCTGCTCGATGGTTACGAGCAGTTCAGGCCGTTCGACCGGCGCGAGCTGCGCCTGATCGAGCCGCTGCGCACGTTGCGCCAGATTCACTACAGCGCCTGGCTGGCCCGCCGCTGGAGCGACCCCACCTTCCCCGCCAACTTCCCGTGGTTCGGCAGCAGCGACTACTGGGCCGGACAAGTCCACCAGTTGGAAGAACAGACCGAAGCCATGCAGGAGCCGCCGCTGGTGGTGTGAGCCACCAGCTTCAGGCCCCGGCAACCAGCAGCTCGGCCACCCTGGCCTGGAACAGCTCGGGCGTGACCTGCTCGGGGGGCAGAGGCTGGCCCACGGCCAGGCCCACCCGGCTGAACAGGCCTCGGCGCAGCGGCTGGGTCATGGCGGCACCGGCAATGCGGCTGAAGAACGAGCCCCACAGGTTGACCAGCGCCATGGGCACCACGGTGGGAGCCACGCCATCGGCCTGGGCATGCGCCAGGATTTTCAGAATACCGGCCTTGAAGGGTTGCAGCTGGCCGTCGCGGGTGAGGCCGCCTTCGGGGAAGATGGCCAGCAGGTCGCCCTCGCGCAGCACGGCGGCGCTGGCGGCAAACGCAGCTTCGTAGGCGGCGGGATCTTCCGATTTGGGGGCGATGGGTATGGCCTTGGCCAGCCTGAACAGCCAGCCCAGCACCGGCACCTGGAAGATACGGTGGTCCATCACAAACCGGATGGGCCGGGGACTGGCCGCCATCAGCAGCACCGC
Organism: uncultured Comamonadaceae bacterium; assembly: GCA_937868695.1. GTDB lineage: Bacteria > Pseudomonadota > Gammaproteobacteria > Burkholderiales > Burkholderiaceae_C > UBA2334. The sequence goes on along the minus strand of CALMMY010000300.1, from coordinate 9,374 downwards.
ATCCACATAGCTGACGTGGTTGCACACCAGCACCGCCGGGCCGCTAACGGGAATGTGCTGCTCACCGCTGACGCGGAAGCGGTAGATGACGTGCGTGGCCACCCAGGCAATGAAGCGCAACAGGTACTCGGGCACCACCAGGAAGATGTAGCCCGCCACCACCGCATTGGCCAGCCCTGTCCACAGAAACACCTCAGCCACGCTCAGGCCCGCCGACAGCAGCGCCCCGGCCAGCACACTGCTGACGATCATGAACAGCGCGTTGAGGATGTTGTTGGCCGCGATGATGCGGGCGCGGTGCGTGGGCTGGGAGCGCATCTGGATGAGCGCGTACATGGGCACGCTGTACAGCCCGGCAAACAGGCTGAGGCCAAACAGGTCGGCCATCACGCGCCAGTGGGCGGGCTGGGCCACAAAGCCCGCCAGCGTCCAGGCACCGGCGATGCTGGCGTGGGCGGCCTCCGCAGCGGTGGCGGCCAAGGCAGACGGCAGTGGCAGGCCGGTGGAAGCGAAGTACAGATCGACGCTGAACAGCGTCATGCCGATGGCACCCAGCGGCACCAGCCCGATTTCGACGTGGCGGCGGCTCATCACCTCGCACAGCAGGCTGCCGGTTCCGATGCCCACCGAAAACACCACCAGCAGCAGCGAGGCCACCTGCTCGTTGCCATGCAGCACGTCTTTGGCAAAGCTGGGAAACTGGCTCAGAAACACCGCGCCGAAAAACCACATCCACGAAATGCCCAGCAGCGAGCGGAACACCACCACATTGCCGTGCGCCAGCTTGAGGTTGCGCCAGGTTTCGGTGACGGGGTTCCAGTTGATGCGCAGGCCGGGATCGACCGATGGCGACGACGGAATGAAGTGCGCCACCGTGCGCCCCACCAGGGCCAGGGCCAGGCAAGTCAGACCGACATGGTGGGCTCCGATGTCGGGCACGGCAATGATGAGACCGCCCGCCACGTTGCCCAGCAAGATGGCGACAAAGGTGCCCATCTCGACCATGCCGTTGCCGCCGGTCAGCTCGCGCTCGCTCAGGTGCTGGGGCATGTAGGCAAACTTGACCGGGCCGAACAGGGTGGAGTGCAGGCCCATCAGGAAGGTGCAGGCCAGCAGCGTGGGCACATGGGCGCTGAAGAAGCCCCAGGCGGCCAGCGCCATGATGGCAATTTCGAGGCGTTTGACAAAAATGATGAGGCTGCGCTTGTCGTATTTGTCGGCCAGCTGGCCACTGGTGGCCGAAAACAGCAGAAACGGCAGGATGAACAGCCCGCCGATCACCAGACCGGCCAGCGACGGCGGCAGCCAGCCGAGTTGCAGCTGGTAGGTGACCATGACGGTGAAAGCGAACTTGAACAGGTTGTCGTTGGCCGCGCCGGAAAACTGTGTCCAGAAAAACGGCGCAAACCGGCGCTGGCGCAGCAGGGCAAACTGGTTGGGGTGGCCTGCCGGATCGGCACCGGCTGCGGCGGTGGCGCTGGCAGCAGCACGGGCCGTGGCAGCGTCTGCGGGTATGGCGGCGGTCGTGTCAGGGTGGGTCATGTCAGCGTGGCTCCTGTGGCGGCACCGTGGATGGGTCGGGGATCAGGCAGTGATTGTCCGGTCGGATTGTGAATGCACATGCAGCGCACCGGCCAGACGGTGCGGCCTGCGCGACAGGGCCGCGCACAGCGGCCAGACTGCAAGCGCAGCCACCACATGCTTGAGGGCATGGCCTGCCACCAGGCCGTGGGTCCAGGCAAACACGGCCTGGTCGCCCAGCTCCAGCAGCTTGGCCAGGGCGTACACAGCCACCACCCAACCCCACGGCACGGCCAGCCGCCCCGGCAGGGCCGGGCACAGCGCCAGCGCCAGCAGCACCAGCAGCCCACCCGCCTGCAACACCAGCCAGGGGGTGGCGTTGTTCGCCTGCCAGGCCAGGGCAGCGGCCAGCGGGGCCAACAACAGCACGGCCCCGGTCAGCGCCAGCGCGGCGCGGTCGCCGATGCGGTCGGCCACGGCCACGCCCAGCAGTCCGGCAAAGGCCACGCCCATGCCCATGCGGTCAATCACCAGCCCCAGGTCGTCGGGGTGCCAGTGGTAGACCGACGATCCGGCGGCAGTCAGCAACAGGCCCGCGCCGGTCAGCATCACCGCCGCCCACTGCACACTGGGCAGGCCAGGCAGACTGGGGTGTGGCACTTGCATGGCACGCCACCACAGCCACACGCCAGCCAGCGCAAACGCGGCGTTGCTCAGCACATCTGCCGCACAGGGCAGGCCCAGCCAAGTGCGGGCATCGGCAAACTGGTGGTACTCGGGGGGCAGGCTCAGCGCCGGAGCCCACAGGCCCACGGCCAGCCACGCCACACAGGCCAGGGCGGCCAGGCGCTCACGTTGTTGTTCGGTCATCGGGGCATCTTTCAGCGTTCGGTCAGGCCACCTTGGCCTGTGCAACGGATGCGACTGTGGCGATGCTGGCGAAAAAAGTGGCCGAATGAATAGCAGGATGCGCCAGAATGAACCGCAAGCATCGTTTTCCGATACCCACCGCTACCCACCCAGCACCCACTGCACAGCCAAGAAAGCCGCCATGAGCACCACCGCCGACCTGATCAGCGCCATCAAGCACGAACTCAAGGCCAACCACATCACCTATGCGGAGCTGGCGCAGCGGCTGGACATGGCCGAGTCCAGCGTCAAGCGCATGTTCTCGAAGGGCGACATGCCGCTGTCGCGCATCGACGCGATCTGCCAGGCGCTGGCGCTGGACTTTGCCGATCTGGCCCGCAAAGTGGCCGACCACCAGCCGCTGCTGAAAGAGCTGACGCAGGCGCAGGAAGCCGCCGTGGTGGCCGACCGGCACCTGCTGCTGGTGGCCATCTGCGTGCTGAGCCAGTGGACACTGGAGCAGATCACCACCACCTACCGGCTGACCGAGGCCCAGGCCGTCAAGGCACTGGTTCAGCTGGATCGCATCGGCATCATCCAGCTGCGCCCGCTCAACCGCTACCGGCTGATGCTGGCCAAGACCTTCCGCTGGCGGCCGCACGGGCCGGTGATGGCGTACTTCAGGGAGCACGCCCTGCTGGACTATTTTTCAGGGGGCTTCGATGCCGATGGCGAAGGCCTGCTGCTGGTGCATGGCTCCATCAGCCGGGCTGCCGCCCCAGCCTTTCAGGAGCGGATGCAGCGGGTGGCACAGGATTTTGCCCAGCAGCACCTGGCCGACCAGAAAATCAAGCCCGAAGACCGGGCAGGCTTTACGCTCCTGCTGGCGGCACGGCGCTGGGAGTTCGAGGCCCTGGCCGCGCTGCGGCGGTAAGCACGGCCAGCTGTGGGTGGTGACGGCAGCGGCATTGCGCAGCGGCAGCCTCGGTGGCTGACCGCATCACTGATAACTGCGTGCGTCCTCGATCACCTTACCGTCGTTGGGCAGGGAGCCGGGGTCACGGTGTGCCACGGTGGCACGCAGCTTGGTGACTTCGCGCACGGCCTGTTCGATGCCGGTGCGCAGGTCGTCGTTCCACTCGGAGCTTTCGACCAGCAGGGTCATCTGGTCGTTGGCCATCTCGCCAGTCACCACCAGGCGGGCCTTGCCCACGGCGGGGAAGCGCTTGGCCACCTCATTGACCTGGCCGGGATGCACGAACATGCCGCGCACCTTGGTGGTCTGGTCGGCACGGCCCATCCAGCCCTTGATGCGGGTGGCGGTGCGGCCTGTGGGGCAGGGCCCAGGCAGCACGGCTGACAGGTCGCCGGTGCCGAAGCGGATGAGCGGATAGTCGGGATTCAGGGTGGTGATGACCAGCTCGCCCACTTCGCCTTCGGGCACCGGGTCGCCGGTGCCGGGGCGCACGATTTCCACCAGCACGCCCTCATCCAGCACCAGGCCTTCGCGGGCCTCGGTTTCGTAGGCGATGAGGCCGATGTCGGCGGTGGCGTAGCACTGGTAGGCGGCCACACCGCGTGCGGTGAACCAGTCGCGCAGGCTGGGCGGGAAGGCTTCGCCGGACACCAGTGCCTTTTTGACGCTGGGCAGGGCCACGCCCATGTCGGCGGCTTTTTCGAGGATGATTTTCAGGAAGCTGGGCGTGCCTGCGTAGCCTGCGGGGCGCAGCTCGGACATCGCGCCCACCTGCTGCTCGGTCTGGCCGGTGCCACCGGGGAACACGGTGCAGCCCAGGGCATGGGCACCGGTTTCCATCATGGAGCCCGCCGGGGTGAAGTGGTAGCTGAAGCCGTTGTGGATGAGGTCGCCCTGGCGGAATCCGGCGGCAAACATGGCGCGGGCAATGCGCCAGTAGTCGGGGCGGGTGCCTTCGGGTTCGTAGATGGTGCCGGGGCTGGCAAACACGCGGCGCATGCCGGGGCCGAAGGTCTGGGCGCTGAAGCCACCGAACACATCGGTGGCGCGGTGGGCCTTCTGGCGCTCCAGCAGCTCGTACTTGCGGATCACGGGCAACTGGGCCAGTGCTGCACGGCTGTTGACCTGGGTGGCATCCACCCCTTTCAGCAGTTCGGCAAACGCGCCGGTGCTGGCCTGTGCGTGGGCAATCTGGGCAGGCAGGGAAGCCAGCATGGCGGCTTCACGCGCATCGGGAGCCTGGTGCTCAAGCGCATCGAAAAAAGATGACATGGAATGGCTCCTCACTGGGCCGGAAAGTTCAGGAAAAAGGTCCTTGCTCTGTTCATCGGCCATCAGGCCAGCCAGCGTTTGCGGCGCTTGTAGCTCTTGACATCCTTGAAGGATTTGCGCTCGCCACCGCCCACGCCGAGGTAGAACTCCTTCACGTCCTCGTTGTTGCGCAGGTCGCTGGCGGTGCCGTCCATCATGATGCGGCCCGACTCCATGATGTAGCCGTAGTCGGCGTACTTCAGGGCCATGTTGGTGTTCTGCTCGGCAATCAGGAAGGTGACTTTTTCTTTGGTGTTGAGGTCTTTGACGATCTCGAACACTTCTTCCACGATCTGCGGTGCCAGGCCCATCGAGGGCTCATCCAGCAGCACGACACTGGGGTTGGCCATGAGGGCACGTCCGATGGCGCACATCTGCTGCTCGCCACCCGAGGTGTAGGCCGCCTGGCTGGTGCGGCGGGTTTTCAGGCGCGGGAAGTAGTTGTAGACCTTTTCCAGGTTGGCGGCAATTTCGCCCTTGTCGCTGCGGGTGTAGCTGCCGGTGAGCAGGTTTTCTTCGATGCTCAGGTGGGCAAAGCAGTGCCGACCCTCCATCACCTGCACCACACCGCGTTTGACCAGATCGGCGGGCGACATGTTTTCGATGCGCTCACCCCGCAGCTCGACACTGCCCTTGGTCACCTCACCCCGCTCTGCTTTGAGCAGGTTGGAGATGGCGCGCAAGGTGGTGGTTTTGCCCGCGCCGTTGCCCCCCAGGATGGCGGCAATCTGGCCCTCGGCCACACTCAGGGAAACGCCTTTCAGCACCAAAATCACATGGTTGTAGATGACTTCGATGCCGTTGACATTCAAAACGATGTTGGGGTTGCTCATGTGTTGACCTTTCGACTCACTTCAAACCCGCACGCGGGGCTGAAGTGAGGCATCGGCACAGGACCGATGCCGTGGGGGAGGGTGGATCAGAGCCTTGGCCCGTGCATGCCGCACAGGCCAAGGGCAACCATCGCATCAGGACTGGCAGTCCTTCGCATCGCGGCGGGTCAGCTTCTTCTCGGCGGCGTACTTGTCGGCAGCGGCCTTGACCATGGGCTTGATGATCTGTTCGTCGGCCTGGTACCAGTCAGACGACCAGTTGAACTTGGCTCCATCCCACTGGTGGATGCGGGCCCAGGCGGCACCCATGTGATCCTGGCAGCTGGTGGAGATGGGGCGCATCACACCCTTGAAGCCGAGGGCATCCAGCTTGGGCTGGGTCAGGTTCAGGTTTTCCAGGCCGTAGCGCACTTGCTCGCCCGTCATGACCTTGCCCTTGCCATAACGCTCCTGGGCTGCCCGCACACCTTCCACAGCCAGCATGGCGCTCATCATGCCGCGCATGTAGAGCACATCGCCCACTTCTTCTTTGGGCCCTGTGCCCTGGCCTTTGCCATGCAGCTTGGTCAGGGTTTCCTTGATGACATCGGCGTTTTTCTCGGCACCGTGCTGCATCATCACAGCGCGGTAACCCTTGGCACCGGCACCCACGTCTTTCACGTCAGGCTCGGCACCGGCCCACCACACACCGTACATCTTGTCGCGGGGGAAGCCAGTGGCCTGGGCTTCTTTCAAGGCGGTGGAGTTCATCACGCCCCAGCCCCAGTTGATGACGTAGTCGGGGCGGTTCTGGCGAATTTGCAGCCAGGTGGATTTCTGCTCCACACCGGGGTGGGTCACAGGCAGCAGGCTGAGTGTGAAACCGTGCATGGCGGCACGCTCTTGCAACAGTGGGATGGGTTCTTTGCCAAACGGGCTGTCGTGGTAGATCAGGGTGATCTTTTTGCCCTTGAGCTTGTCGGCACCACCTTCGACCTTGATGATGTCTTGCATGATCACGTCGGCAGCCACCCAGTAGGTACCGGCCAGCGGGAAGTTCCACTTGAACACGCCACCGTCCTGGCTTTCAGAACGGCCATAGCCTGCTGTCACCAGCGGAATTTTGTCGTTGGGGGCTTTTTCGGTCAGCGCAAACGTGATGCCGGTGGACAGCGGCTGGAACACGGTGGCTCCCTTGCCCTTCAGGCGCTCGTAGCACTCCACGCCCCGGTCGGTGGCGTAGCCGGTTTCGCATTCTTCATAGCTGATCTTCACACCGTTGACACCGCCGCGCTCGTTGACGAGCTTGAGGTAGTCCACATAGCCATTGGCGAACGGCACACCGTTGGGCGCATAGGCCCCGGTGCGGTACACCAGCACGGGGAAAAACTGCTCTTTGGCCTGGGCTGCCGCCTGGGTGGACACCAGGGCCCCTGTGAGGCCGGTGGCGACCATGCTGGCAGCGAGGACGAGTTGACGAATTTTCATGGTTGTCTCCTAAAGGAATAGCACACAGCTGAATACCGAACCGAACAGCGCTTCAAACCCAAAACCGGATGCACACGCGCCCCATGCATCCATTGAAAAACTCAGTGGGGGAAAGGCCACAGACGCAGTTTCTGCTTGGCCACACTCCAGAGCTTGGCCAGCCCGTGGGGCTCCACAATCAGGAACCACACGATCAGCGAACCGAAAATCATGAACTCGGCGTGCGCCACGGTGGCAGTGGAAATCTCCACACCGATCAGGCTACCCAGAGCAGGCAAAAACTGGTTCAGGAAAATGGGCAGCACCACAATGAAGGCCGCGCCGAACATGCTGCCCATGATGGAGCCCATGCCGCCGATGATCACCATGAAGAGCAGTGAAAACGAGCGATCCACAGAGAAGGCCGCTGGCTCCCAGGAGCCCAGATGCACAAAGCCCCACAGTGCGCCGGCCACACCCACGATGAAGGAGCTGACGGCAAAGGCGCTCAGCTTGGCGTACATGGGGCGGATGCCGATAACGGCTGCGGCCACGTCCATGTCGCGGATGGCCATCCACTCGCGGCCAATGGCACCACGCACCAGGTTTTTGGCCAGCAGGGCAAACACAACCAGGAAAGCCAGGCAGAACAGGTACTTCTGCACAGGGGTTTCAATCGGCAGTCCGAACACTTGCAGGTTGGACACCGACACCGAGCCGGATGAGTTGTTGTTGGTGAACCAGCCGATGCGCAGGAAGGCCCAGTCGCAGAAAAACTGTGCAGCCAACGTGGCCACAGCCAGGTACAGCCCCTTCACCCGCAGGCTGGGAATACCGAAGAACATGCCGACAAGGGTGGCAAAGAAGCCTCCAGACAGCAGGGCAACGATCAGGGGCATGCCTTCAATGCGGACAAAGGTGTTGTAGGCCATGTAGGCCCCCACCGCCATGAAGGCGCCGGAACCCAGCGAAATCTGTCCGCAGTAGCCCACCAGAATGTTCACCCCCACCGCTGCCAGAGACAGGATGAGAAAGGGGATGAAAATGGCGCGGAACATGTATTCATCAAAGAGCAGCGGCACCGCAATGGCGGCAAACGCCACCAGCGCGATGATGGCCCAGCGGTCTTGGGCAATGGGGAAGATCTGCTGATCTGCCTTGTACGTCGTTTTGAACTGGCCGTTTTCGCGGTAGAACATGATTCAGCCTTGATTTCTTTGTATAAAAAAGTGCTTTTATGCTTGATGGATATGCGTATGAAGCTATCAAGTATCAAACACGGTCGATGATTTTTTCACCGAACAGCCCCTGTGGACGGAACAACAGGAACACCAGAGCCAGCACGTAGGCAAACCAGATTTCAATGCCGCCACCGATCATGGGGCCCAGGTAAACCTCGGACAGTTTCTCGCCCACACCGATGATCAGACCGCCGATGATGGCTCCGGGCACCGAAGTCAGGCCACCCAGAATGATCACGGGCAGCGCACGCAGGGCCACAGTGGTGAGTGAGAACTGCACGCCGAGCTTGGAGCCCCAGATCATGCCGGCCACCAGGGCCACGATGCCTGCCACACACCACACAATCACCCAGATGCGGTTGAGCGGAATGCCAATGGATTGGGCGGCCTGGTGGTCGTCGGCCACGGCACGCAGGGCGCGGCCTGTGGTGGTTTTCTGGAAGAACAGGGACAGCGCAATCACCAGGGCGGCGGCAATACCTGCGGCAATCAGGTCTTCCTTGTTGATCAGAATGCCGCCGGGGAACGTCTGATCCAGGATGAAGATGGGATCCTTGGGCATGCCGATGTTGATCTGGTAGATGTCGCTGCCGAAGATGGTCTGACCGGCACCGTCCAGCACATAGGTGATGCCCAGAGTGGCCATCAACAGGGTGGCTCCCTCCTGGTTCACCAAGTGGCGCAACACCAGCCGTTCAATCAGCCAGGCCACCGCAAACATGCACACTGCGGCCAGGGCAAACGCCAGCAGGTTGGCCGCCAGCAAGCTGTCGGGCCCCAACCAATTGAGTATCCATTCAGAGAAACGGGCCATTGCCAGTGCGGCAAACAGCACCATCGCACCCTGGGCGAAGTTGAACACGCCCGATGCCTTGAAGATCAGCACAAAGCCCAAGGCGACAAGCGAATACAGCATGCCCGCCATCAGGCCGCCGAAGAGGGTTTCAAGAAAGAAAGCCATGGAACCTGTCTCCTTTAGTGTGAAGTGCCGAGGTAGGCACGGATCACGTCTTCGTTGTTGCGCACCTCTTCGGGGGTGCCATCGCCGATTTTTTTGCCGTAGTCCAGCACCACCACGCGGTCAGAAATGTCCATCACCACGCCCATGTCGTGCTCAATCAGCACGACCGTGGTGCCGAACTCGTCGTTGATGTCGAGGATGAAGCGGCACATGTCCTGCTTTTCTTCCACGTTCAT
>CALMMY010000299.1 GCA_937868695.1 uncultured Comamonadaceae bacterium | reverse complement strand
CTGCCCACCGTGCTGGCCCCCATCACCCGCATCCGCAAGGAAGAGCTGGCCTGATCCAGGTTCTGCCCAGTTACCGCCCGAATTCCGAACATGCAATACCTCTCCACACGCGGTCACGCCGACCGCAAAAAATTCTGTCAAATCCTGCTGGAAGGCCTGGCCCCCGATGGTGGCCTGTACCTGCCTGAAAGCTACCCCCAGGTCAGCGGTGACACGCTGAACACATGGCGCACCGTGTACCGCGAGCAGGGTTATGCCGCGCTGGCCTTCGAGATTCTGTCGCTCTATATCGACGACATTCCGGCCAACGACCTGCGTGCCCTGTGCGCCAAAACCTACACCGAGGCCGTGTTTGGCACGCCTGAAATCGTGCCGCTGCGCAAGCTGGAAGATGGTGTGTGGATCGAAGCCCTGTCCAATGGCCCCACGCTGGCCTTCAAGGACATGGCCATGCAGCTGCTGGGCAACCTGTTCGAGTACGAGCTGACCCGCCGTGGCGAGCAGCTCAACATCTTCGGTGCCACCAGTGGCGACACCGGCAGTGCCGCCGAATACGCCATGCGCGGCAAACACGGTGTGCGCGTGTTCATGACCAGCCCGCATGGCCGCATGAGCCCGTTCCAGCAGGCCCAGATGTTCAGCCTGATGGATGACAACATCCACAACATCGCCGTCGAAGGCGTGTTCGACGACTGCCAGGACATGGTCAAGGCCGTCTCCAACGATCTGGATTTCAAGCGCAAATACAAGATCGGTACCGTCAACTCCATCAACTGGGCGCGTCTGCTGGCCCAGGTGGTGTACTACTTTGCGGGCTATATCCAGGCAACCACCAGCAACGACCAGCAGGTCAGCTTCACCGTGCCCAGCGGCAACTTCGGCAACGTGTGCGCAGGCCATGTGGCCCGCATGATGGGTTTGCCCGTGGCCCAGCTGGTGGTGGCCACCAACGAAAACGATGTGCTGGACGAGTTTTTCCGCACCGGCGTGTACCGGGTGCGCGGCAGTGCCGATACACACGAAACATCCAGCCCGTCGATGGATATTTCCAAGGCCAGCAATTTCGAGCGTTTCGTGTTCGATCTGCTGGGCCGCGATGCCGCCCGCACCGCCGACCTGTTCGGGCCGCAGCTGGCTGGGGCAGGGCGCTTCGACCTGAGCGCCGACCCCGTGTTTGCCCAGGCTGCGACACGCTACGGTTTTGTCAGCGGCAAAAGCACGCACACCAACCGCCTGGACACCATCCGCGACTGCCACCAACGGTTTGGCCAGACCATCGACACCCACACTGCCGACGGCGTGAAGGTGGCGCGTGAGCACCTGCAAACCGGCATTCCCATGATCGTGCTGGAGACGGCGCTGCCCATCAAGTTCGCAGAAACCATCGTCGAAGCCCTGGGCCACCAGCCCGAGCGGCCTGCCAAGTTTGCAGGTATTGAAGACCTGCCCAAGCGCGTGGTGGTCATGCAGGCCAATGCGGATCAGATCAAGACCTACATCGCAAAAAATTGCGGATAAAAGTCCTGCCTTGTGCTGACTCAAAAAGCACAGGGCGCTATGCTTTCTGCAAACATCCATCTGCTGAACGGATCGCACTGTGAAAGTCATTGTGGTGGCCGGCTACTCCGGCTCGGGCAAGACCACGCTGGTTGAAAAGCTCATTCCGGCACTCAGGCGCCGGGGCCAGCGGGTGTCGGTGGTCAAACATGCTCACCACCGCTTCGAGATGGACAAGCCCGGCAAAGACACCTGGCGGCACCGCGAGGCCGGCGCGTTCGAGGTGGTGGCGGCCTCACCCCGTCGGCTGGTGTTGCAGCGGGAGTTCGAGCGCGATGTCGAACTGTCGGTTCACCATGTGCTGGCCGAGCTGTATGACGGCGTGGACTGGGTGCTGGTCGAAGGCTACCGCGAATGCAACCTGCCCAAGCTGGAAGTCTGGCGTGCCGACCACGGCAAACCCGTGCTGTACGCCGATGATCCGTTCGTCATCGCCATCGCCACCGATTCGGTTCTGCCGCAGCCCACAAGCCTGCCGGTACTCGACATCAATGACAGCGAAGCCCATGCCGACTGGCTGCTGGCCCAGGGCGAGCGGTTGACCTACGATGCCAGCCAGTACGCATGCTGAACCATCCTGGCCAGATTGCGCCTGAACCCGGCACATTGCGAGCGAGATGATGCCCTCCATGAACACCGCCCACCCACAGCCCATGCCATCTGCCACATCCACTCCCGCCGCTGCCCCCAAAGGTCGCCAACCGCTGATGGCGCTCGATGACGCACTGGCCCGCTTGCTGGCCAGCATCACGCCATTGCCCGCCACACCCGGTGGTACGCAGAGCATTCCCACCTTCGAGGCCGATGGCCGCGTGCTGGCCCAGACCCTGGTATCGGCCCTGCATGTGCCACCCCAGGACAACTCCAGCATGGATGGCTATGCCGTGCGCTGCGCCGATCTGCTGACGGCCTCGGCAGGCAATCCGGTCACGCTGCCGGTGACCCAGCGCATCGCAGCCGGTCATGCCGGACAACCGCTGCAACCCGGCACCGTGGCCCGCATCTTCACCGGAGCACCCATGCCCGAAGGGGCCGATGCCGTGGTCATGCAGGAGGATGTCCGCACCGCCGAAGCCGATGGCACAGGCGGGCAGGGCGCTGCTACCGGCATGCCGCAAGCCACCTTCACCGCCTGCCCCGAAGCAGGCAGCTGGGTGCGCCGTGCCGGAGAAGACGTGAGCCGGGGTGCCGAAGTGCTGTCGCCCGGTGCGCGGCTGGGGCCCGCAGCCCTGGGCCTGGCTGCCAGCCTGGGTCTGGACCGGCTGACCGTGAGCCGGAAACCCAAAGTGGCCCTGTTCTCCACTGGCGACGAGCTGGTGATGCCCGGCACGGTTCCTCCCGAGCAGATGCCACCCGGTGCCATCTACAACTCCAACCGTTTTTTCCTGCGGGCCTTGCTGGTGCGCATGGGCTGCGAGGTGTCCGACCTGGGCATCGTGCCCGACAACCGACCCGCCACCTTGCAAGCCCTGGCCGATGCCGCCCGCCACCACGATCTGATCCTGACCAGCGGCGGCGTGTCGGTGGGCGAAGAAGACCACATTAAGCCCGCCGTGCAGCAACTGGGCAGCCTGGACCTGTGGCAGATTGCCATGAAACCCGGCAAACCCTTTGCTCATGGCTGGCTGCGCCGCACTCCCGATGCGATGGGCCGTACCGATGGCGAACAGGTTGACCCCACGCAGGCCGCACACTTCATCGGCCTGCCGGGCAATCCGGTTTCCAGCTTCATGACCTTTGTGCTGCTGGTGCGGCCATTTCTGCTGCGCCTGCAAGGTGTGGCCGATGTCAGCGTGCCCGCGCACACCCTGCCAGCCCATTTCAATCTGCCCCGTGCGGACAAGCGGCGGGAGTTTCTGCGCGTGCGTCGCAATGCAGCAGGTGGGCTGGAACTGTTTGCCAACCAGAGTTCGGGCGTGCTCACCTCGGCCGTGTGGGGTGATGGCGTGGTCGATCACCCAGCTGGCCGCACCATTGCACACGGCGATGTGGTGCGCTATGTGTCGTTTGCCGACCTGCTGTCCTGATCGGTCTTCCGCAATCAGCGCCGCACCTGCTATCCGAGTTACCAGTCTCCATCCTCCGAACCATGCAAATCACCGTCAGATACTTTGCCTCCATCCGCGAAGCCCTGGGCACCGGCAGCGAAACCGTGCAGACCCAGGCAGCTACCCTGGGTGCGCTGCGCGATGAACTGCTGGCACGCGGCGGTACACATGCCGAGGCACTGGCCCGCCACCGTGCCGTGCGCACCGCGCTCAACCAGGTCATGGCCAATGAAACCAGTGCCCTGAGTGACGGTGCCGAAGTTGCGTTCTTCCCACCCGTCACGGGCGGCTGACGCACCGACCGTAGCAGCTGTTGTCACCATCCGCCGCATCCAGCCCATCCAGCCCCACACCGCACAGCCCACCATGACACCCCGCGTCACCATCCAGACCCAGGACTTCGATCTCAGCACCGAAGTGGCCACCCTGCGCAGCGGCAACCCCGGCGTGGGGGCGGTGTGCAGCTTTGTGGGCACCGTGCGCGACCGCAACCTGCTCGAAGGCGTGGTGCCCGCCAGCCCCACCGTCATGTCGATGGAGCTGGAGCATTACCCCGGCATGACCGAACAGGCCATCGAGGCCATGGTCGATGAGGCCCACCGGCGCTTTGACATCGTGGGGGCACGCGTCATTCACCGCGTGGGGCTGTTGCAGCCCATGGATCAGATCGTACTGGTGGCTGTGGCCTCGGCCCACCGGGGCGAGAGCTTCCAGGCCTGCGAGTTCATCATGGACTACCTGAAAAGCCATGCGCCGTTCTGGAAAAAAGAGCAGACCCCTGAAGGCGCACGCTGGGTCGATGCCCGCGTCAGCGACGATGCGGCGGCAGCCCGCTGGGGCTTGCCGGGGCAGGGCGTGCGCTGAAACACCTCAGCCCTTGTCCGCATCCTTGTCCAGCAGCCGCGCCGCACCATTGCTCAGCGACGCGGCTGCCCTGAAGTAGCCCAGCACGCTGTTGACACTCTGGTGGCCGGTCATGGCCATGGTTTCACCCAGTGGCACATTCTGGCGGCCCGCTTCGGTCACAAAGCCCGAGCGCAGCGAGTGCGCCGAAAAGTCCCCCTCAATGCCAGCCAGGGCGCAGCGCTCCTTGACGATGGTGCGCACCGCAGCGGGTGACAGGCCTTCTCCCAGCTGGTCACCCTTGCGGATGCGCCGGAAAATCGGCCCTGTGATGATGCCTGTCACATCCAGCCAGGCATCCAGCGCCTCGCCAGCCGCACCCACGATGGGTTTGTTGTTCTCAGGCTGGTCGGTGCCTGACTGGTTGGTTTTGGAGTGCAGCAGGGTGTAGATGAAATCGGTCGGCCCCACACGCCGCAGAAATTGCATGTCGGCACCGGCCACCTCCGAGCGCCGCCGTCCGCCGCTGGCCCAGGCAAACAGCAGCAAGGCCCGGTCGCGCTGGCCGCGCAGGCTGTCATCGCAGGTGGCCAGCAGTGCCTGCAACGGGTCTTTGGTGATGGCATCCTTTTTTTGCCCCAGCGCACCGCGCTTGGCGTAGGCCTTGCGGGTGCGCGACAGCAACTCGCGCACATCCACGTCCTGGCACGGGTTTTTGACCTGCCGCAGCTGGTGCGCCTTGGACAGCACCGCCAGCCTGTGGATCAGCGTGTTGTGCGCCATCGGGCCCAGCTTGGCTTTGTAGCCGCCGTTCACCAACGCCTTGTCGATGTCCGGTGGCAACTCAGACACCAGCCCTTTGTCGGTGGTGCGCTCGGCATGGTCCACGATGAACTGCAGCACACACGGCACCGACACCGGCAGCTGAATCGGCCCGCCATAGCGCAGCCCATACCAGCCAGCCCAGTAACGCAAGGCACTGCGGTAGCTGGCCAGCGTGTTTTTGGATTCGCCTTCACGCAGCAGATCGTCGATTGCACGCTGGGCCAACTCACTCAAGGCCTCGGGCTGCAAAACCTGGCTGGTGTGTGGCACAGGCAGGTTTTTTTCGATGTGCAAATCAACTAAGTTATATTTCATATGTACTACGTGCTTTTTTTAACAATACACCATCATTACCTACGATAAATAACCCTTATCGTTGGTAAATTATAGGAGAAGAGGGTGCTCAATACCAAGTTGCCACGGGGGGTTCAAACAGCCGATGTGTGGGATGCCGCCGATGCCGTGCTGATGGCCGGCCAGCGCCCCACCATCGAGCGCGTGCGGCAAAAGCTGGGGCGCGGCTCGCCCAACACCGTGGCCCCCATGCTGGAAGCCTGGTTTGCCCAGCTGGGCCAGCGCCTGGGCAGCATGTCGGGCGGCGGCGCTGGCAATGCAGCAGCCCCCGGTGCCATGACTACGCCCGGCCAGCCGCAGCCACCCGCCACCGTGCTCGATCTGGCCCAGAGCCTGTGGGATGCCGCGCTCGACCAGGCCCGGCAAGCCGCCCAACAGCAATGGGAATCCGCGCAGGCCGAGCTGGCCCAGCAGCGCAGCGATCTGACCGCCGACCGGGCCGAGCTGGAACGCGAGCGCCAGACCCTGGCCCAACAGCACAGCACCCTGGAACAGATGCTGAGCCTGTCACGCACCCAGGTGGCCGATCTGACCCGGCGGCTGGCCGATGCCGATGCATGGCGGCAGGAAAAAGAACAATCCGTGGCCGTGCTGACAAACCGCCTGGAAGACCTGCGGTTGCAGCACAAACAGCTTCAGCAGCGCATGGACGACACCGTGGCCGCCCAGGCCCAGGAACGCCAACGCCTGCAAGACCGTGCCACCGAGAACGAACACCGCTTGCTGAATGAGGTAGACCTGGCCCGCCAGGAAACCAAAGCCGCCCGACAGACACTGGCCACCCGCCAGAAACAATGGGAAGAAGCCGCCAGACAGGCCGATGA
>CALMMY010000298.1 GCA_937868695.1 uncultured Comamonadaceae bacterium | reverse complement strand
GGGCGGTTACCATCGCGCCCCATGTGGAAGCAGACTGAACACGGCGACATTGCCGCCACCGCCGCCCGGCTGATTGTGGAAGAGGGGCTGGACTACGGTCAGGCCAAACGGCGTGCCGTGCAGCAGCTGGGTTTGCCCGCGCGTACCCGACTGCCTGACAACGATGTGGTGGAAGCCGCTGTGCGCGAGCACATTGCGCTGTTCTGTGCCGATACCCAACCTGCCGAGCTGCGAGCCTTGCGCGAACTGGCGCTGATCTGGATGGAGCGTCTGCGCCCGTTTCGCCCCCATCTCAGCGGAGCGGTCTGGCACGGCACAGCTACCCGCTTGAGCGATGTGTATCTGCAGTTGTTCTGCGACGATTCCAAATCTGCCGAACTGGCGCTGATCAATCACCGCGTCGATTACGAGGCCGGGCGCACCAGGGGCTTTCGGGGTGACGATGTGGATGTGCTCAGCACCAGCGTGCTGTGCCCCGCACTGAATGAGCATGTGGGTGTTCACTTGCTGATCTACGATGCCGACGATGTGCGCGGAGCCTTGAAGCCCGATGCCCAAGGGCGCAGACCAAGGGGCGATGAAGAAGCGGTTCGCGCATTGATACTGAAATACAAGGAGCCAGCACCATGAGCAATGCATCCCCTGGCTCCGATTTGTCGCGGCGCGGCTTGCTCGGCGTGGCTGTGGCCGCTGGTCTGGCGGGTGTGGCAGCCGCTTGGTGGCGTTATCAGCCAGTTGCGGCAGCCGATGGTGCGATGGAAGCCTTGTGGACGAAGACATTCGATCGTCCGGCTGGCGATCCTTTGGCCGTGTCAGCCTTCAAAGGTCGCAAGCTGGTGCTGAATTTCTGGGCCACCTGGTGCCCCCCTTGCGTGGAAGAGTTGCCCATGCTCAGTCGCTTTCACCGGGAACAACAGGTGAATGGTTGGGTTGTTCTGGCCATCGCTGTGGATCAGCCCAGTGCGGTGCGCAAATTTCTACAGACCATGCCGCTCGCCATGCCTGTGGTCATGGCTGGTCTGGAGGGCACCGACTTGTCGCGCAGCTTGGGCAATGCCACCGGCGGTCTGCCATTTACAGTTGTGGTGGGTGAGCGGGGTAACATCATCCAGCGCAAACTGGGCAAGGTTTCAGAAGCCGATCTGGCGCAATGGGCTGGCTTGCCTTGATGGTGCTCGTGTAAACTGGCACGTTTTCGTTGTGTGAGCTTGACTTTGTTGCAGTTGATTTGATTTGCTGCAATTTGATTCAAATTAAAAACTTTTGGCTGGAGAAAAAATGGACTTGAGAAAACTGAAAACCCTGATTGACCTGGTGTCTGAATCCAATGTTTCCGAGTTGGAAATCACCGAGGCCGAGGGAAAAGTTCGCATCGTCAAGGCTCCAGCCTACGGCCCGGCCACGGCTGTGGCGTATGCACCAGCACCCGCTGCCGTGGCTGCAGCTCCAGTGGCCCTGGCCCCAGCAGCAGCGGTGCCTGCTGCACCCGCTGCTCCGGCAGGGCATACCGTCAAGTCTCCGATGGTGGGCACGTTCTACCGCCAGGCCAGTCCCGGAGCCAAGGCTTTTGTTGAAGTCGGCAGTGTGGTCAAAGAAGGCGACACCATCTGCATCGTGGAAGCCATGAAAATTCTCAATGAAATCGAGGCTGACAAATCCGGCACTGTCAGCCAAATTCTGGTTGAAAACGGTGAAGCGGTCGAATACGGCCAGCCTCTGTTCGTGATCGAGTGAACGGGCGGCCATGTTTAAAAAAATACTGATTGCCAATCGCGGAGAAATTGCACTGCGCATTCAGCGTGCTTGCCGCGAAATGGGCATCAAGGCGGTGATGGTGTATTCCGAGGCCGACCGCGATGCCAAGTATGTGCGCCTGGCCGATGAGGCCGTGTGCATTGGCCCGGCTGCCTCCGGCCTCAGCTACCTGAACATGCCTGCCATCATCTCGGCGGCTGAAGTGACCGATGCCGAAGCCATCCACCCCGGTTACGGCTTTTTGAGCGAGAACGCCGACTTTGCCGAGCGTGTGGAGCAAAGTGGCTTCAAGTTCATTGGCCCCACCCCGGAATCCATCCGCCTGATGGGCGACAAGGTATCGGCCAAGCAGGCCATGATTCGTGCCGGTGTGCCCTGCGTACCGGGTTCCGAGGGGGCCTTGCCCGATGATCCCGTCATCATCAAGCGCACAGCCAAGGCAATTGGTTACCCCGTCATCATCAAGGCCGCCGGTGGCGGTGGCGGGCGTGGCATGCGCGTGGTGCATACCGAAGCGGCCTTGCTGCACGCGGTGCAAACCACCAAAGCCGAAGCCGGGGCTGCATTCGGCAACCCCGAGGTTTACATGGAGAAATTTCTCCAGAACCCGCGCCACATTGAAATCCAGATTCTGGCTGACCAGCACCGCAATGCGGTGTACCTGCACGAGCGTGACTGCTCCATGCAGCGCCGCCACCAGAAGGTGATTGAAGAAG
Organism: uncultured Comamonadaceae bacterium; assembly: GCA_937868695.1. Classification (GTDB taxonomy): domain Bacteria; phylum Pseudomonadota; class Gammaproteobacteria; order Burkholderiales; family Burkholderiaceae_C; genus UBA2334. The sequence goes on along the minus strand of CALMMY010000298.1, from coordinate 240 downwards.
CGCCCGCGCCCGGCATTCCCCGCCGCCTGATCGAGCGCATCGGTGACCGTTGCGCCACCGCCTGCAAAAAAATCGGCTACCGGGGCGCTGGCACGTTCGAATTTCTCTACGAAAACGGCGAGTTCTATTTCATTGAAATGAACACGCGTGTGCAGGTGGAGCATCCGGTCACGGAGTGGATCACCGGCATCGACATCGTGCGCACCCAGATTGCTGTGGCCTATGGCGAGAAACTGCCGT
>CALMMY010000297.1 GCA_937868695.1 uncultured Comamonadaceae bacterium | reverse complement strand
GGGGCAACCTTTTGAGCTGCAAATCGGCCAGCACGGTATAGAGCGGGCGGCTCACCAGGCGCGAGACGGCGCTGGCCACCATCGCACTGGCCATCAGGCTGAGCACCAGGCTGTAGCCATCGACCATTTCCATCACGATGATGAACGCCGTCATCGGTGCCTGCGTGACCGCCGCCAGAAAACCCGCCATGCCCAGGGCTATCAGGGTCGGGGTGTCCAGGTGCCCGGTCAGGTGGGCAATGTCGCTGCCCAGCGCACCGCCAATGGCCAGCGAGGGGGCAAAAATGCCGCCCGGCACACCCGACCATGCCGTCAACCAGGTGGCCATGAACTTCAGCAGCACATACAACCCGCTGGGGTCGCCCCCGTTCTCCAGCATGGCCTTGGTGTGGGCGTAGCCGCTGCCAAAGGTGCTGCCCGCGCTGGCCAGGCCGATCACGGCCACCGCCAGGCCACACCCCGCCGCAAAGCGGATGGGATAGCGTTGCCGCCAGGCGGTGAAGCGGTCGGTGGAGGTGCCCGACAGCGACAGGCTGAGCAGCCGCGCAAACAGGCCGCCCGCCAGGCCGCAGGCCACGGCCAGCAGCAGCCCCGGCCACAGCAGCGCCAGGCTGACGGGTTCGGCCCGGATCACGCCGAAGTAGGTGGAATTGCCGTAGGCCGATATGCCGATCAGCCCGGCCAGCACGATGGCCGACATCACCAGCCCGTTGCTGCGCTGCTCCGGGCGGCGCGAGAGTTCTTCAATGGCAAACATGATGCCGCCCAGCGGGGTGTTGAAGGCGGCGGCAATGCCAGCCGCCCCGCCCGCGATCAGCAGGCCGTGGTCCTGCACGGCGCTGTTGGCGGGCAACCAGCGGCGTGCCGAGTGCATCACCCCGGCGGCAATCTGCACCGACGGCCCCTCCCGGCCCAGTGACAGCCCGCCCAGCAGCCCGGTGGCGGTCAGCAGCATTTTGGCGATGGTCAGCCGGATGGAGACATACAGCCCGCGCAGCCGGGGTGGTGTGTGGGGGTGCAGTGCTGCCATCACCTGCGGAATGCCCGAGCCCGCCGCGCCCGGTGCCCAACGTCGCGTGGCCCAGACCACCAGCGCGGTACACAGCGGTGTCCAGATCAGGGGCAACCAGGGCAGCGCCGCATGCGCCCTGAAGAACCCCTCCAGCGCATGCTCGGTCAGCCAGGTGAAGGCCACCACCGTCAGGCCCGACAGGGCCGCAAACGCCAGCACCACCACCCGCGTCTGCCAGATCTGCCAGTCGCTGAGTTCTGCGCGCAGTGAGCGGCCAAAGTGCGGTTCGCTGTTCATGGCCGGATGCTTTCCCGAATAGATGGTTTGGATGGGGTGGTGCATACTTGCATTTGTGCAAATGTATATCAGGTTGCGCAGCCTGCACAGGCTGCACTGAAAAACCACAACCAAAGGAGACTGCGATGATGAAAGTCGGGCTGATCGGATACGGCAAAGCGGGCAAGGCGGTGGCCTCTGTGCTGGCGCAAGACCCGCGTTACGACTTGCGCTGGGTGGCCAAGCGCACGGGCGCGGGCCTGCATGGCGTGGAGGGCTGCGAAGAAGTGCCCGTTATCGGGCTGGACGGCATCCGCTTTGACGACTGGCTGGACACCCATCCCGTGGATGCGGTGGTGGACTTCTCGATGCCCGATGCGGTGTACCAGTACGGCCAGGCCCTGTGCGAGCGCGGCATCATGCTGGTGAGCGCCATCTCGGCCTACAGCCCCCAGGATCTGGCCTACTTGCGCAGCATGGGCGAGCGCACGCGGGTGATGAGTTCACCCAACATCACGCTGGGCATCAATTTCCTGCTGCTGGCCGCCAAATTGCTGCGCAGCATTGCCCCGTTTGCCGATGTGGAAGTGGTGGAACAGCACTTCCGCGACAAGCCCGAGGTGTCAGGCACGGCCCGCAAGCTGGCCGAAGCACTCAGCCTGGAAGGCGACCGCATCACCTCATTGCGGGTGGGTGGCATCGTCGGGCACCACGAGGTGATTTTTGGCTTTCCCCACCAGACGGTGCGCCTGATTCACGACTCCATCCGCCGCGAAGCCTTCGGCACCGGTGCGGCGTTTGCACTCCAGGCGCTGGCCGCTGCCCCCGTTGGGTTTCATACCTTTGACGAACTGCTGATGCACAAAATCCGGTCTGAATTGCTGGCCACGGGTTGAGGTGTGCCAATGCGTGCAAACTTGCCCGCATCGCCAGCTTTGCTTTTCACCGCCATGACCAACGACACCCGGCCTGCTTCATCCGTTCCAACTGTTCCCACCTTTCTGTCGGCCTCCTCGCCCGCTGCCGACACGCCACCTGACCAGGCTGCACTGGTGCTGCGCCAGTTTCGGGTGGTGTTCAACGCCGTGCGCACGCATTTTCAGCAGGTGGAAAAAAAGGTGGGCATCGGCGGGGCGCAGGTCTGGGCGCTCAGCGTCATCCGCCGGACTCCCGGTGCTGGCGTGAACAGTCTGGCGCAGGCCATGAACATCCACCAGTCCACCGCCAGCAACCTGGTGCGGCAACTGGCCAGGCGGGGCCTGGTTCGCGTGGACAAGTCGTCCGTTGACCGCCGCAGCGTGCATCTGCACCTGGAAGCAGCCGGAGAGGCCCTGTTGCTGGCCTCGCCGGGGCCTTATGCGGGCGTACTGCCCGATGCGCTCCAGAAACTGCCCGCCGACACCCTGGTGCAGTTGCAGCGCAACCTGGGCGAGGTGATCCGGGCGCTGGCTGCCGATGAGTCGGCAGCGGGCATTCCGCTGGCCGACCTGTGA
>CALMMY010000296.1 GCA_937868695.1 uncultured Comamonadaceae bacterium | reverse complement strand
GACAGGGTCATGATGCCGTTGATCATGCCGCCCCAGCTTGGTGCCAGCAGAATCAGGGAAAAGATCATGCCAACGGACTGTGTCCAGTCAGGCAAAGCGGTGTAGTGCAGGTGGTGAGGACCGGCCCACATGTAGGTGAAGATCAGCGCCCAGAAGTGAACAATGGACAGGCGGTAAGAATAAACAGGGCGGCCAGCTTGCTTGGGGATGAAGTAGTACATCATGCCCAAGAAGCCTGCGGTCAGGAAGAAGCCCACCGCATTGTGACCGTACCACCACTGCACCATCGCATCTTGCACACCAGCGTAGGCTGAATAACTGTGCAGCAATCCGGTGGGCAAGGAGGCACTGTTGACGATGTGCAACATAGCCACGGCCAGAATGAATGCACCGTAGAACCAGTTACCCACATAAATGTGCTTGACCTTACGGATACCAATAGTGCCAAAAAACACAATCGCGTACGCAACCCAGACAACCGCAATCAGCACATCAATTGGCCAAATCAGTTCTGCATATTCTTTGCTTTGGGTCAAGCCAAGCGGCAAGGTGACCACAGCCAAGACGATGACCAGATTCCAGCCCCAGAACGTGAAAGCAGCCAACCCATCTGAAATCAGACGAGTCTGGCAAGTGCGCTGAACAACGTAATAGCTGGTCGCAAAAAGCGCACAGCCGCCAAACGCAAAAATCACAGCGTTCGTGTGCAAGGGTCTCAGGCGGCCATAGGTTAGCCACTCTATCCCCATGTTTAGCTCGGGCCAGGTTAACTGGGCCGCAATAATCACGCCCACCAGCATACCCACCACGCCGTAAATCACGGCCATGATGGAAAACTGACGAACGACCGTGTCGTTATAGACCGTCGCCTGACTGGCCTTCATCGTTACAGACATGCAGAACTCCTCAAAATGTCATGGGGCGAAGTGTCGTTGCCCCAAAGAGCTTTCACCTTGACTTAAGTCAATCCGACCGAAGAATTCGGTCACCTTCTCGATCAATGTTGTCGAGCTGCCCGGATTCGAGCGCCCACCAAAAAATCACGATGATGCCAAGCACCACCACCACAGAGAGTGGAATCAGCAGATAAAGAACATCCAATCGGCAATCTCCAGTTATTTAAAAAATCAGTGCTCAGTTTTCGTCTGGTTGAGTCGAACGGCGTTGCCAATCACCCAAAAAGAACTGATGGCCATGCCCAAACCGGCAGCCCACGGGGGCATGTAGCCCATCAGTGCAAGTGGGACGCTGACTGCGTTGTAGGTAGCGGCCCAAGCGAGGTTCTGGCGAACAACGCGCATGGTGAATCGGGCCTGGATCAGCGTGTTCGGAACCTCAATAAGCATGCCGCCTTGAATCACAAAATCAGACTGTGCCTGTGCCAGGGGGGCAGCGGTGCCCAAAGCAAACGATGTGTTGGCACGGGCCAGTACAGGGCCATCATTCAGCCCATCTCCTACCATCGCCACGCGGTGCCCCTTGTTCTGCAAAGCCACCAATTCAGTCAGCTTGTTTTCAGGGGTGGCACCTGCAACCACATGATCCACGCCCACTGCACGGCCAATTCGCTCAGCAGCCTCAGGCCGGTCACCCGACAGCAGCCAAGTTGTGATGCCAGCTCTCTTCAGCGCCGCCACAGCAGCCACAGCATCCTCGCGCAACCCTTCATCCAAGATGAATGTGGCCATCCAGCCCCTGGAGTCCATCAGATACACCCTGGGTGAGTCAATGACAGAATGTGCGCTCTCATCCACACCACAAAAAGCAGCAGAACCCAGCCGCAACTCACCCAGGCCAAGCCATTGTGCGGTCATCCCCTGACCGGCGTGTTCACTCAGTATCAGTCCGGGTGGTGGCTGAATGCTGGGAACTGGTTCGGTCACCGCCCCACCCGATGTGCGCCACCCTTCACTGGCTGCCGCTGCAATGGCCCGTGAGGCCGGATGCAGAGAACCCGCAGCCAACACCGCTGCCATGCCCAAGGCAGCACTGGGCTCTGCATCTGCACGGGTTCGCACATCTGCCAGCATCACCTTGTCGTGTGTGAGCGTACCCGTTTTGTCAAAAATAACCGTGTCAATCTGCGTCAGGCTCTCAAATGCTTGCAACTTGCGCACAAGCACGCCCCGGCGGGCCAAAGTTCCGGCTGAAGCGAGCATGGCCGTGGGTGTGGCCAATGACAACGCACACGGACAGGTCACAATCAGAACCGCAACAGCCACAGCCAAGGCCTGTGAATGGTCAATTTGCCACCAATACCACCCGGCCAGCCCTGCGGACAACAGAACCACGCTCAAGAATGGGGCCGCAATGCGATCCGCCAGAATCGCCAAACGTGGTTTCTCGATGGATGCCTTTTCCATCAAGCTCACAATCTGGGCAAACCGCGTATCGGCACCCAACTTGTTGATGCTGATTTCAGCGGGGCCAGAAAGATTGAAACTGCCAGCAATCACAACATCGCCTTGTGATCGCGAAATAGGATGGGATTCACCTGTCAGCAGAGCCTCATCCACGGTCGCACGGGGACTCAACAGCACGCCATCGCCTGGAAACGCCTGCCCAGCCTGGAGCCTCACCACATCGCCCAACTCCAAGCGGCGAACCGACACGGCCTCATAGGTTCCGTCTGTTTTGCGTCGGTCGCACACCTCGGGCAGGCGGTTCATCAAATCATCGAGTGCGCCAGCCGTGCGGTCACGTGCCTTGAATTCAAAGTAGCGGCCACCCATCAGGAAAAAAACGAACATGGTGAGCGAGTCAAACCAGACCTCATGCCCCCAAGGCCCTGTCGGGTCAAAAGTCGAAAGCGAGCTGGCCACAAATGTCACCAGAATCCCGATGGATACCGGCGTGTCCATGCCCACCCGGCCTTTTTTCAGATCGCGCCACGCACTGGAAAAAAACGAACCACTGGCAAAAAGCACCACAGGCACACTCAGCACCCAGCTCGCCCATCGCAACAACTGCCCGATGTCGGGTGGAATTTCACCTGGCTCGGTGATGTATGCAGGCACGGCGTACATCATCACCTGCATCATGCAAATGCCAGCCACAAACAAACGCCAAAGCACCTTGCGACCTTCAGCAAGCCGATTGCTGATGCTCAGAGCTTCGCGCATGGGCAGCAAACGGTAGCCCGTTTGTCCAACAGCCTTGGCCAGATCAGAGACTTTGACAAGTGCTGGATTCCAATGCAATGTCAACCGGCGGGTAGCCGCATGTACCTCTGCTTTCAGCACCCCAGGCAGATCACACAAAGCATCTTCGACCGTATCGGCACAGGCGGCACAGTACATACCCTGAACCATCAAGACTGATTCGGCCACGCGCTGCCCGTTCACCTCGGCGTATTGGGTGAACTCCTTTTGTTCGACTGGATCATCCAGCACCAAAAAGTCATCCTGGACACTCAAGGGCCCCTGAAGTCGATCCGCAGATGGCGACATCAGCGCCGGAGACTCCCCATCGGGCTCGGCACCATTCAGGTCAGCCCCAGAGAGAGGCACATTCACAGCTCGATTCATGGGCGCGAGGATAGGAGGATGGGCAAACAGATCGCTTGACTTAGGTCAAGCTGACAATGAACATTGCGGGTAGCCTAACGCATATCAGCAAGTCAGATAGGTAATAACCCTATGGGACAAGTAAATCCAGATACTTGATGACATCCACAATTTAGGAGCAACTGACATGTACAAACGAATTTTGGTGGCAACAGATGGTTCCGAGCTGTCGGACAAAGCTGTGGAACACAGTCTCAACCTGGCCGACCTGACTGGTGCAGAACTGATTGCAGTGAAGGTGGTTCCACGTTACCCGCAAACCTATTTTGAAGGCGGCGTGGCACTGGCTGCAGACGAGATTGCCAAGATTGAAAAGCAATGGAACGATGAAGCATTGGAAGCGGTGAATGCCATCAAATCAAAGGGGCAACTGCACAACGTGAAAGTAAAGGCCACCACCGTCAAGTCCGACCTGATTGCCGAAGCATTGATTGCGGCAGCCAAACGGCACAAATGCGACTTGATTGTGATGGCTTCGCATGGTCGGCGCGGCATCAAGCGGCTGCTGCTCGGTAGCGAAACCCAGCAAGTACTGACCCACTCTCACATTCCCGTTCTGGTACTGAGGTAAAGCAGCGGTAACCAGTGGTTCAGCCCTGAGTGGGGGCAGCAGGGGCAAACAAAGAGCGGTACTGGTCACGCAGCAGATTTTTCTGCACCTTGCCCATTGCATTGCGTGGCAGCTCCGGCACCACCACACAGTGTTTGGGAATCTTGAAGTTGGCCAAGGTGGTTTTCAGTGTGGCCAGCACCGCTGAAGGATCAACCATCTTGCCTGGGCGGGCAATCAGCACTGCCACACCGACCTCGCCAAAATCGGGGTGCGGCACCCCCACCACGGCACTCTCAGCCACGCCTGGCATGTCGTTGATGAAGCCCTCGATTTCTGCCGGGTAGACGTTGTAGCCGCCGCTGATGATGAGATCCTTGCTGCGCCCCACGATGGTGACGTAACCCAGCTCATCCATCCGGCCCACATCGCCAGTCCTGAACCAGCCATCTGCCGTGAACTCCTCGGCTGTTTTCTCCGGCATGCGCCAGTATCCCTTGAACACATTCGGCCCGCTGACCTGAATGTCCCCCACCTCCCCCGCAGCCACGGTAACACCCCGGTCGTTCACCACACGCACCCCCACACCGGGCAATGCAAAGCCCACCGTACCGCCACGGCGCTCGACCAGTGGCAACCCATCGGTGCCGCAATGGCGCTCATCGGGCATGCAGGGATTGGATGTCAGCATGATGGTTTCCGACATGCCGTAACGCTCCAGAATGGTGTGACCCGTGCGCTGTTGCCATTCTCTGAAGGTATCGGTCAGCAGCGGGGCCGATCCGCTGATGAACAGACGCATGCGACTGCATTGCTCACGGGTCAGCGCGGAATCGGCCAGCATGCGCGTGTACAGCGTGGGCACGCCCATGAACACAGTGGCGCGAGGCAAATGCTCGATGACCGTGCGCGGATCGAACTTGTTCAGCCACAGCATGGGGCTGCCGTTGATGAGCGCACCGTGAATGGCCACAAACAGCCCGTGCACATGGAAAATGGGCAACGCGTGGATCAGCACATCACCGCCCTGCTCGGGCGTACGCCAGCCCCAGTAGTCTTTCAGCACCAAGGCGTTGCTCAGCAGATTACCGTGTGACAGCATCGCTCCCTTGCTGCGCCCCGTGGTGCCACTGGTGTAGACAATGGCCGCCAGATCATCAGCAGACCGGGGCACAGGTACATGCTCTGTGCTGTGGTGCGCGGCCCGCTCCAGCAGGCTGCCCGAGCGGTCATCTCCCAGCGTGAACACACTGTGGGTTCCGGCCCTGAAGGCAATCTTGCTCAGCCAGCCGAAACTGGAAGGCGTACACACCACCACCGCTGGCTCGGCGTTTTCAATGAAATACGTCATCTCCGCCGACTGGTAAGCGGTGTTCAGCGGCAGATACACATGACCGGCACGCAACGTGGCCAGGTAAAGCACCAGCGCCTCCACCGACTTGTCCACCTGCACCGCAATGCGGCTGGCAGCAGGCAAGTCCAGAGATTGCAGCAGGTTGGCCATCCGTGCGCTGGCCTGATCGAGTTCCTGCCAGGTGACACACTGGCCACCGTCAGCACCAATGGTCTCGATAGCCACGGCATTCAGGTCAGATGGAAAGGCCGCTCTCAGCGCACCGTAGAGATTGAAATCCGTCATCATGGTCGTCAACAAAGGAATCAGTTCGGCAGGTGCCACCGGACAAGTCAGAACTCTGGCTTGCGCTTGGCCAGGAAGGCACCGATGCCTTCGCGGTGTTCGGCACTGTCTGCATAGGTATAGGCCCGGGCAACCAGGGCATCCATGTCTGCGGCACCGTGGGCCAGGGCACGCAAGGTCTGCTTGTTGAGACGGGCCGCCTGCGGAGCCAGCAAGGCCAGGCGGGAAGCACTGGTCAGGGCCTCGGACACCACCAGACCATCGTCCACCACCCTGGACAGGAAGCCCCTCTGCAACATGAGCTCGGCATTCAGCACGGCAGCCTCCAGCAGCATGTCGCGGGCGGTGGTCAGCCCCACGGCATCCGCCACCAGTCGGGCTTCGCGAGGAGCCATCGGGAAACCCAGCCGGGCAATCGGCGCACCGAACCGGGCCGATACACCCGCCACCCGGATGTCGCAGCAACTGGCAATTTCGACACCGGCTCCCATGCAGTTACCCTCAATGGCCGCAATCACCGGAATATCGCAGCTGAGAATGGCATTCAGCCCGCCCCATACCTCGACTTCATGAAAATGGGTCAGACCAGCTTCATCGAAGCGGAATGAGGGGTACTCGGCAATGTCTCCACCTGCGCAGAAATGCCCGTCCTCACCCCTAATGACAATGCAGCGCAGGTCGGAGCGACCGGCCAGACCATCGAACAGTGTTTTGAGGTCACGCCACATGCTGCGCGACATCGCATTGAATTTGCCTGTGTGGCTCAGTGTGACCTGGGCCACTGCGCCCTGCTCTGTGCAAAGAATCTGTCCGGCCATGGGATGGAAAAATCAGTAATTGGGAGTCGGGCGCTGCGCAGTCCACAGCCAGAGCAATGCACCACCCACGATCATGGGCACGCACAGCCACTGGCCCATGCTCATTCCCAGGGCCAGCAGGCCCAGGTGGGCATCCGGCTCGCGGAAATATTCGGCCACAAAACGGAACACCCCGTAGCCAAACACAAAAGCCGAGGCCACCTGGCCAGGCCTGTGCTCCTTGCGGGCATACAGCCACAGCAGCACAAACAGCAGCAGGCCCTCCATCAGGAACTGATAGATCTGTGAGGGATGGCGGGGCAAGTCACCCGCCCCCCTGAAGACCATCCCCCAAGGCAAGCTGGGGTCAGCCACCCGGCCCCACAGTTCACCGTTGATGAAATTGCCGACACGCCCAGCAGCCAAGCCTGTGGGCACACACGGAGCCACCATGTCCATGACCTGCAAAAAAGGCCGCTGGCGGGAGCGGGCAAACCACACCATCGCCACGATCACCCCCAGCAAACCGCCATGAAAACTCATGCCCCCCTGCCACACCGCAAACACCTCCAGCGGATGCGACAGGTAATAAGCAGGCTTGTAAAACAGGCAATACCCCAGCCGCCCGCCCAGCACCACGCCCATCACACCCAGAAACAAGATGTCTTCCACATCTTGCCGCCGCCACACGCCCTGCCCCACCAGGCGGTCAAACGGGGGATGGCCAAGTCGGCGTATTCCCAGCCACATGAACAGACCGAACGCGGCCAAGTAAGTCAGGCCATACCAGTGGACGGCCAACGGCCCCAATTGCAGGGCCACGGGATTGATTTGGGGGTGTATCAGCATGGGTCGGCATTGTGCCCCAGGGGGCATTGGCGCAAAAACCGCTCGTCCTGCGCACTCAGCCGCCCGGCCTGCCGCACCTGGGCCAGCACATCGGGCCGCCAGCGGGC
>CALMMY010000295.1 GCA_937868695.1 uncultured Comamonadaceae bacterium | reverse complement strand
TCAGGCGCAGCTTGCCTGGCTTTTCGGGTTCGCGCTTGTCCCAGGGGTACATGAACACGCCGCCACGGGTCATGATGCGGTGGACATCGGCCACCATGCTGGCCACCCAGCGCATGTTGAAGTCTTTGCCGCGCACGCCTTCCTTGCCTTCCAGGCACTCGCCGATGTAGCGTTTGACGGGCTCGGCCCAGTGGCGCTGGTTGCTCATGTTGATAGCAAATTCCTTGGTGTCGGCCGGGATCTGCACGTTGTCTTCGGTCAGCACGAAAGAGCCCTGCTCGCGGTCGAGCGTGAACATGGCCACGCCTGCACCCACGGTCAGCACCAGGGTGGTCTGGGGGCCGTACACGCAGTAACCGGCGGCCACTTGCTGGCTGCCGGGTTGCAGGAAGTCGGACTCTTCCACACCACGGTCGCCGTCGGGTTTTTTGAGCACGCTGAAGATGGTGCCGATGCTGACGTTCACGTCGATGTTGCTGGAGCCGTCCAGGGGATCGAACAGCAGCAGGAATTCACCTTGCGGATAGCGGTTGGGCACCAGGTAGATGCTGTCCATTTCTTCCGAGGCCATCGCGGCCAGGTGGCCACCCCATTCGTTGGCTTCGATCAGCACTTCGTTGGCGATGATGTCCAGCTTTTTCTGGACTTCGCCCTGCACGTTCTCGGATTCGGCGGCACCCAGCACGCCACCCAGTGCGCCTTTGTTGACGGCCTGGCTGATGCGCTTGCAGGCGCGTGCCACCACTTCCAGCAGCAGGCGCAGCTGGCCTGGGATGTTGCCGTGTTCGTGCTGTTGCTCGACCAGGTAACGGGTGAGAGAGATTCGTTTGCTCATGACGGCATGTCCTCGGTACGGATGAGAAAAGGTGAAACGGGGCGGATCAGTCGGCCAGTGCGCGGGTCACCACTTCGCGCACGTCGTTGCTCAGGTCGGTGCGGGCGGCCACGCGGGCAATGGCTTCGCGGGCGGCGCTGCGGTAGGGCTCGGCCAGTTTCTTCCAGCGGTCCAGGGCGCGGGCCAGGCGGGCGGCCACCTGGGGGTTGATGGCGTTGAGCTCCGCCACCAGTTCGCTCCAGAACACGTAGCCAGCGGCATCGGTGCGGTGGAAACCGGCGGGGTTGTTCTGGCAGTAGGTGGTGACGACGCTGCGGGCGCGGTTGGGGTTTTTGAGGTGGAAGTCGGGGTGGGCCATCAGCTTGCGCACCAGTGGCAGCACCTGACCGCCCTTGTCGGGGCAACCGGCCTGCAAGGCAAACCACTTGTCGATGACCAGATCTTCTTTGCTGAACATGGCATGGAAGCGTTGCAGCGCGTTCTGGGCCAGCGGATGCCCGGCAGACACCAGGGCGCTGACCGCGCCGAAGCGGTCGGTCATGTTGCTGGCATCCTTGAAGCGTTGCAGGGCTTTGCCGGGCCACACGCTGTCACCGCGCACGCTGGCGGCCAGGCACAGCTGGCTGAGGGCGAGGTTGGCGAGGGCACGGCGGCCACACGAGGCGGCATCGGGTGCGTAGGCTCCGGTGTGTTGATTGGCCTCAAAGGCCCACAGCCAATCGTCGTACAGGGCCAGGGCCAGGGCTTCGCGCATCGCTTCGCGCACGGCGTGGATGCGCTGGGGGTCCACCACGGCCAGCTGCTCGGCGATGTAGGTTTCGGCGGGCAGGGTCAGCACCAGGTCTTTGAAGGCCGGGTCCAGATCGGGGTGGCGCAGCACGGCGCGCATGGCCTGGATGTAGGCATTGCTCAGGGCGTTGGAGCTGGTGGGCGTGGCATCGCCAGCAATCAGCTGGAGGGCGGTGCGCAGGGCGAGCTGCTGCCCGGCTTCCCAGCGGTTGAAGGCATCGGTGTCGTGGGCCAGCAGGGTCAGCAGCTGTTCGTCTGTGTAGTCGAAGCTCAGCACCACGGGGGCACTGAAGCTGCGCAGCAGCGAGGGCACGGGCTCGGCGCCCAGGCCCGCAAACACCAGGGTCTGGCTGGTTTCGGTCAGCACAAAGGTGCGGGTGGCGGGGGTGGCAGGTGGCTCACCTTCCAGCTGCACGGGCAGGGGCTGGCCGTCCTGGCTGAGCAGGCCCATCGCCATGGGGATGACGAAGGGTTCTTTCTCGGCCTGGCCGGGCGTGGCGGGGCAGGTCTGGTTGAAGGTGAGGGCGTAGGTGCCCGATTCGGCATCGAAGTGGCCTTGTACCGCCACGCGCGGCGTACCGGCCTGGGCATACCAGCGTTTGAACTGGGGCAGGTTGCGGGCCAGCGGGCTGTGCGGGTTGGCTTCGGCGATGGAACTGGCGAAGTCATCGCAGGTGACGGCCTGGCCGTCGTGGCGCTCGAAGTACAGCTTCATGCCCCGGGCAAAACCGGCGCGGCCATCGTCGGACGCGCTGTCGGTGGCCAGCGACTGCATCATGCGCACCACCTCGGCACCTTTTTCGTAAATGGTGACGGTGTAGAAGTTGTTGATTTCCAGGTAGCTGTCGGGGCGCACGGGGTGGGCCATCGGGCCCGCGTCTTCGGGAAACTGGGCGGTGCGCAGCACGCGCACGTCTTCAATGCGCTTGACGGCGCGGGCCGACGGGCTGCCCGCCATGTCCATGCTGAATTCCTGGTCGCGGAACACGGTCAGGCCTTCTTTCAGGCTGAGCTGGAACCAGTCGCGGCAGGTGACGCGGTTGCCCGTCCAGTTGTGGAAATACTCGTGGGCCACCACGGCTTCCACGTTGCCAAAGTCCACATCGGTGGCGGTGGCGGGGCTGGCGAGCACGAACTTGGTGTTGAAGATATTCAGGCCCTTGTTCTCCATCGCGCCCATGTTGAAGTCGCTGGTGGCGACGATCATGAAACGCTCCAGATCCAGCGGCAGGCCAAAGCGGGTTTCGTCCCAGGCTATTGAAGCCATGAGGGAGTTCATTGCGTGTTCGGTCTTGTCCAGGTCGCCGGGGCGCACGTACACCTGCAACAGGTGGTCGGTGCCGCTGCGGGTTTTGACGGGCTGGTTGCGGCACACCAGGCTGCCGGCCACCAGGGCAAACAGGTAGCTGGGTTTTTTGTGCGGATCCACCCACTTGGCATAGTGCCTGGGGCCATTGGGGCCGTCTTCCAGCGGGCCTTGTTCGGCCAGGTTGCCGTTGGACAGCAGCACGGGGTAGGCCCGTTTGTCGGCACGCAGCGTCACGGTGTAGCTGGCCATCACATCCGGGCGGTCCAGGAAGTAGGTGATGCGGCGGAAACCCTCGGGCTCGCACTGGGTGAAGAAGGTGTCGTTGCTGACGAACAGCCCCATCAGCTTGGTGTTTTTGGCCGGTGCGCAGGTGGTGAATATTTCCAGCTCGAAAGCCTCTTCACCCTCGGGCAGGTTGGCCAGCACCAGGCGGCCATCTTCCAGCTTGAACGAGGTGCCCTGGCCATTGACCATCACGCGGGCCAGGTTCAGGTCTTCGCCGTCCAGCTTCAGCGGCTGCGCGGCCACATCGGGGTTGCGGCGCAGGCGCATGCGGTTGAGCACGCGGGTTTTGGCGGGGTCCAGGTCGAACGTGAGGTCAACGGTGTCGATCCAGAACGCAGGGGCGGTGTATTCCTCGCGCCGGACGAGGACGGAAGGCCCTTCTCGCATTGACAACATGGGGTTTCCTTGAGGGTGGGTGATGGGGGCTGTCGGGGTGGTGGCAGCGTGGGCGGGGGACAGACAGCGCCAGGCTGGCGCTGTCTGCATCACACGCCTTGTTTCAGAGAGGCTTCGATGAACGCATCCAGGTCGCCGTCGAGCACTTTTTGCGTGGCTGAGATTTCGACGTTGGTGCGCAAGTCCTTGATGCGGCTGTTGTCCAGCACATAGCTGCGGATCTGGTGGCCCCAGCCCACATCGGTCTTGGTGTCTTCCAGCTTCTGCTGTTCTTCCTGGCGCTTGCGCATCTCGTGGTCGTACAGGCGGCTGCGCAGGCGTTTCCAGGCCACGTCGCGGTTGCTGTGCTGGCTGCGGCCATCCTGGCACTGCACCACGATGCCGGTGGGGATGTGCGTCAGGCGCACGGCCG
>CALMMY010000294.1 GCA_937868695.1 uncultured Comamonadaceae bacterium | reverse complement strand
TGGGCGTGCGCCACGACTTCTGATCCCCGGCTCCACCGGTTTTCTGTTTCTTCCAAGGTTGCGCTTGGCCCTTTGAGCGGCTGATGCGCACTGTTTGATGCCGTGGCGGGGCAACCTGCCACGGTTTTTTTCATGGGTGGGCCAACCCATAATGACAGGCATGCAACAAGCCGACTATCTGCACCTCGTCCGCATGAGTGAGCTGGATGCCCAGCACAACCCCGCCGCCTACCGCCGCCATGTGATGTGGTTTGCCGCTCTGGGCTATGCCTACGCCCTGGCCAGCGTGGTGCTGGGCGCACTCATGCTGCTGGGGGCCGCTGCCCTGTGGGAGCAGGGGCGCATTTTTCCGGTCGTCACCCTGGGCATCGGTGGCCTGGTCATTGTGTGGGTGGCGCTGCGCTCGCTGCTGGTGCGCATACCCGCACCGCAGGGGGTGGACATCACCGAGCAGGAAGCCCCTGAGCTGTTTCAGCTGCTGCGCAGAATGCAGCGCAAGGTGCGCGGCCCGCTCATCCACCGCGTGGTGGTCACCAACGACTACAACGCCTTCATCGTGCAGCGCCCGCGCTTTGGCCTGTTTGGCACCGCGCACAACACCCTGGGCCTGGGCCTGCCCCTGATGCTGGCCCTGCCACAGCGCCGCCTGCTGGCGGTGCTGGCGCACGAATACGCCCACCTGCGCGGATCGGACGGCAAGCTGGGCACCTGGATCTACCGCACCCGCCTGGCCTGGGAGCGCCTGAGCGACCATGCCCACGACCAGGATGCCAGCAGCGGCGACCTGTTTGCACTGGTGACACGCGGCTTTGTGCGCTGGTACGCCCCCCGCTTTACCGCCAAAAGCTTTGCCCTGGCCCGCCAGGAAGAATACGCCGCCGATGCCATGGCCGCCCGCATCTGCGGCCCCGAGCACACCGCCGATGCCCTGCTGGACATCAGCCTGAAAGCCCCCCACCTCACCCACCGCCTGTGGCGCGACTACTGGCAACAGGCCAGCCAGTTTGCCAACCCGCCGCTCCGGCCACTGGCCTGGGTGTGCGCAGGCAAATTGCGCCCGCCCCAGCTTCAAGACCTGGAAGACACCCTGCGCCAGCTGCGCAACGAACCCGCCCACCACAGCGACACCCACCCCACCACCCACGAAAGACTGGATGCCCTCGGCCAGCCCCTGCACCTGCCCGAGCCCACCAGCAAAACCTCGGTGTCGCTGCTGGGCTCTGCCCTGGAGCGGGCGGTGCAGCACTTTGACGAACAGTGGTGGCGCGACAACCGCATCAGCTGGACAGAAGCCTACCGCCGGGGCCAGCGCGACCTGGTGAGCGTGGCCCGGCTCAAGTCCCACATCACCAAGCTGACCACACCCGAGCTGATGCGCCTGGCCGAACTGGTGGCCCGCGTGGGCAAACCCGAACAGGCGCTGCCGCTGTGGAAAGAAGTGCTGCGCCTGGACCCGGCACACGGCATGGCCCGCTGGCGGGTGGCCCACCACGCCTGCTTGCAAAACGATGTGGCCGCCCTCGACCACCTGCTCACCCTCACCCGCAGCCACCCGCACTTCGGGCTGGCCGCCGCCGACATGGCACTGGCCCTGCTGGACCGCATCCCGTACCAGGACGACCTGCCCACACAGCGAAAAATCTGGCGCGAGATCCGCGAGCAGCATCTGCTGCTGGAAAACGAAGCCAGTGAAGAACTGGACAACGGCGGCGTGTTCCAGAGCCTGCAACCGCACGACCTCAACCCCGACGAGCTGACCGACCTGGCCGACTCGGCCCGGCTGATGCCCCAGATACGGCGGCTGTACGTGATGTGCAGGCCGCTGAAAGTGTTTGCCTACCGGCGCGTGTTTGTGGTGCTGGTGGAACCCCGCACCGACGGCAAGCACCCACCCATCGGCCTGGATGAAGTGCAAGACCGGCTCGACCTGCCCGGCCAGATCATCGCCCTGCACCGCGACTGGATCAAAACCGACACCGCCCTCAAAGTCAAAGCCCCGGTGGGCGAACCGGCCTACCAGGCTTGACGTTCAGAACACAGCTTCAATTCACCCAGACACGACACCAGCCATGACGAAACAAGAAACTGGCGCTGACAGGAAAATCACACCCCCCCACCCGCAAGATTTTGCGGAAGTGCTGCACCATATTCAGCAAACACGGCAGCGTGTGTTTGCCCAGGCCAACATGGCCTTGATGGATCTGTACTGGCGCATTGGGCAAACCATCAGCCACAAAGTAGCCCAGGCTGGCTGGGGCAAAGGTGTGGTGACCGAGTTGGCCCATTACATTGCGCAGGCCGACCCCGACATCAAGGGCTTCAGCGACAAAAACCTCTGGCGCATGAAGCAGTTTTACGAAGCCTATTGCGACGACGACACTCTCTCAACGCTGACAAGAGAATTGCCTTGGACGCACAACACCATCATTTTTTCGCGCTGCAAAACACCGGCAGAGCGCGGCCACTACCTGCGCCACGCAATCGCTGAAAGACTGGGCAAGCGGGAGCTGGAACGCCAGATCGACACCGCCCATTACGAGCGCAGTCAGCTCGGGGCAAAACTCTCACCAGTGGTGAGAGAAATGCACCCGGCCATCGGTGCGACCTTCAGAGACCACTATGTGCTCGAATTTCTGGGCCTGCCCGATTCCCCCAGCGAAAACGATTTGCAAACCGCACTGGTTCAGCACATGAAAGCTTTTGTGCTGGAGCTGGGCAAAGACTTCCTGTTTGTAGGCGAAGAGTACCGCCTGCAAGTGGGCAACCAAGACTTCTTTATCGACCTGCTTTTTTACCACCGGGGCCTGTCTGCACTGGTCGCCTTTGAACTCAAGATCGGCCAATTCAGCCCCGAGCACATGGGGCAGCTGAGCTTCTACCTCGAAGCCCTGGACCGCGACGTGAAAAAGCCCCACGAGAACCCCAGCATCGGTGTGCTGCTGTGCCGCGACAAGGACGACGAAGTGGTGGAGTACGCCCTGTCGCGCAACCTCTCGCCCACCCTCATCGCCCAATACCAGCTGCAACTGCCCGACAAAAAACTGCTTCAGGCACGGCTGCATGCACTGCTGGCGGGCGAGCCCGCCCACCAGCCCGTGATGCCCAAAACCAAGCCACCGTATTCACCCGGATTTCACCAGCAGAATGGCCTCGAAGAAGCCAGCCGCAAATAAGCGGGCAACCCTGCCCCGTGTGCGTCGGACGACACGGACGACACCAAGAACTTCCTCAAGGACTGGCAGCGCCTGCCACACTCCGGTCGATACGAGATGAACCGGCTGAAAGAGGCCATGACGCTGCTCATCGCCAACGATGGGCACTGCCGCCTGAATGGCTTGATCACCCGTTATGAAACCTCCACCACCCGCCCCGGCTCAAAGCCCCGATTCAGATCATCTGGCGCATAGCCGCGTGGATTGCAGACCACGCGCGTTCCTGCGATTTCCACATCCACATTGCTGTGTGTGTGGCCATGCACCCAGAGCTGGACAGCATCACCGCCCATCATCTGCTCCAGGTTGGAGGCATAGGCGGCATTCAGTTGCGATTGCCCATCGGCACGAAACCGCTCAGGAATGGAGGCCCCGGTGGGGGCATGGTGGGTCACCACGACGGTCTTGCCTGGGAACGGCTGGGCCAATTGTTCGGTCAAGAACCGGATGGACTTCACGTGCTCGTCCCGCATGAAGGCCGGTGATGTTCTGCCAAACACAGGGTTGC
>CALMMY010000293.1 GCA_937868695.1 uncultured Comamonadaceae bacterium | reverse complement strand
CGACAATCTCTGCTCGCAGCGTGCGGAGGACGGCTCACCCCTTGAACGGGCGCAGCGCGAAGCAGCGTCACCCCAAAAACGGCAGACCGAGCGCAGCAACACACCCGATCCGCTGATGTATGCCCGAAACGCCACCATCACCGGCCCCAACTCAGCACGCAGACGGCAGGCTGCGCAATGCCGGGGTGGCCTGGGCCAGCCTGTCCAGTACCTGTTCCCGCACGGGTGGCTGGCAGCCTGCCTGCTGGCAGTTGAGGGTGGCGCTGGCCACGCCCCAGTTCAGCAGGGTCTGCATGTGCGCATCGCTCAGTGCCAGCTGGTGGGGCAGCACGGCTGCCGCTTCGGCCAGGCGCACCCAGGCAGCCAGCATGCCAGCCAGGAAACAGTCGCCCGCGCCCACGGTGTCGGCCACCTGCACGGGGGTGGTTTCGCTGGCGTGCCAGGCGCGGCCATCGGCGGCCAGCAGCACGGCTCCCTGTGCGCCCAGGGTCAGGGCCATCAGGTCGGCGCCGGTCTGCTGCATCAGGCTGCGGGCGGCCTGCACCGGGTCGGCATCGGTGAATCCCAGGTGCAGCAGGTCGTCGTCGCTGGCCTTGATCAGGTGGGCCTCGTTCAGCGCGGCCAGCACGCTGGCGCGGTAGCGGGCCATGTCGGGCACCACGGCGGGGCGCAGGTTGGCATCGACCACCACGGTCTTGCCGTCGGCGCGCATGGCCTGCAGCCAGGGCAGGTAGATGGCCTGGTCATCGGGCAGCAGGGCCAGGCAGCCGGTACACACCACCTCCAGCGCGGGCAGCTCGCGGCACAGCGCCGTCAGGATGCTGGCCGAGGTCTGGCGGTCGGCCACGCCCTCGCGGTAAAAGCCGTAGCTGGCCTTGCCCTGCTCATCCACGCCCACCACCGCCAGCGAAGTGGGCTGGGCCACACCATGCTCGCTGGGCATGCCCACGCCAGCCTTGTGCAGCGCCCGGCGCAGGCTTTGGCCGAAGGTGTCAGCCGAGAGGGGGTTGAGGTATTGCGTACTCACACCGGCCAGCCCCAGGGCGCGGGCCAGGTTGTAGACGGCACCGCCATCGTGTGGCATCAGCGAGCCGTCGGGCTGAAAAATCATGTCCATCAGGGCTTCGCCAGCGGCCACCACTTTCACGGCTTGGTTAGGGTTTTCCATAAATAAATCCAGTTGATTTAATAACGTGAAAGCGAATATAGTTTCACTGCGCTGAAACAACAACAGTGGATTTCCCTGATACGCGCACTGAGTTGAAGCGGCACACATCGTTTTTGATCCATCCTGACCCTGACTGCCCCCTTTTCCTCTCTTTCCTTTTCCAACTGGAGACAACACCATGACTTTCGCCCGTACCCTGACCCTGAGCGCCCTGGCCCTGGCCACTTCCGCAGCCTTTGCCGCCGAACCCGTGATCGGTCTGATCACCAAGACCGAATCCAACCCCTTCTTCGTGAAGATGAAGGAAGGTGCCGATGCCGAAGCCAAAAAGCTGGGTGCCAAGCTGCTGAGCGCCGCCGGCAAGACCGATGGTGACAACGCAGGCCAGGTGACGGCCATGGAAAACATGATTGCCGCCGGTGCCAAGACCATCCTGATCACCCCCAGCGATGCCAAGGCCATCATTCCCGCCATCAAGAAAGCCCAGGCCGCTGGCGTGATGGTGATTGCCCTGGACAGCCCCACCGACCCCGCAACTGCCGTGGACGGCCTGTTTGCCACCGACAACTACAAGGCCGGTGTGCTGATCGGCCAGTACGCCAAGGCTGCCCTGGGTGACAAGAAGGCCGTGATTGCCACACTGGATCTGTTCCCAGGCCACCCCGTGGGTGCCCAGCGCCACAACGGTTTCCTGAAGGGTTTCGGTCTGACTGCTCCCGATGCCAAGAGCAATGAACTCGGTGGCAAAGCCGCCGGCGTGGTCTGCATGGCCGACAGCTTCGGCGATGCCGCCAAGGGCCAGACCGGCATGGAAAACTGCCTGCAAAAGAACCCCAACATCAACCTGGTGTACACCATCAATGAACCCGCCGCTGCCGGTGCCTACAAGGCTCTGAAGGCCGCAGGCAAAGAGAAGGATGTGGTCATCGTGTCGGTGGACGGCGGCTGTGCCGGTGTGAAAGACGTGGGCGCAGGCGTGATCGCCGCCACCAGCCAGCAGTACCCCCTGCGCATGGCCGCGATGGGCGTGGCCGCCGGTGTGGAATACGCCAAGAGCGGCAAGAAAGTCAGCGGCTACACCGACACCGGTGTGACCCTGATTGCCAACAAGGCCGTGGCCGGTGTGGACAGCAAAGACGTGAAGACCGGCATGGACCTGTGCTGGGGCAACAAGTAATCCGGGGCCTGTCTCCCGGCTGAGGTGAGTGCCCCTTGCCTCTGCTTACTTGCATGGGGCGGTCACCTTCCATTTCCTGATTGTTCTGCCGCGCCTGAACCGGACACGCCACTGCCATGAAACAACTCATCTCCAAACTCCCGCCCATGGGCACCCTCGGGCCGTTCATAGCCCTGGTGTGCGCCTGCCTGTTTTTTGCCACGCAAAGCGACCGTTTTCTGACGCTGCAAAACTTCTCGCTCATCCTGCAACAGGTCATGGTGGTGGGCACCATCGCCATCGGCCAGACGCTGATCATCCTGACGGCGGGCATCGACTTGTCGTGCGGCATGATCATGGCACTGGGCAGCATCGTCATGACCAAGATGGCCGCTGATTTCGGCCTGTCTGCCCCGGTCGCCATCACGCTGGGCATTGCCGCCACGGCAGGCTTTGGCCTCATCAATGGCCTGCTGGTTACCAAGGCCAAGCTGCCACCGTTCATCGTGACGCTGGGCACGCTCAACATCGCTTTTGCCATCACGCAGCTGTATTCAGGCTCGCAGACCATCACCCAGGTGTCAGACGGCATGACCTGGCTGGGCAACTCATTCCGCATTGGCCAGACCAATGTGCTGTACGGCGTGGTGCTGATGCTGGCGCTGTACCTCATCACCTGGCTGTTTCTGCGCGAAACCGCGCCGGGCCGCCACATCTATGCCGTGGGCAACAGCCCCGAGGCCACGCGCCTGACCGGCATTTCCACCGACAAGGTGCTGCTGGGCGTGTACGTGCTGGCCGGTGTGTTCTATGGCCTGGCTTCGCTGCTGAGCGTGGCCCGCATCGGCGCGGGTGACCCCAACGCCGGGCAGACCGAAAACCTGGATGCCATCACCGCCGTGGTGCTGGGCGGCACCAGCCTGTTCGGTGGCCGGGGCATCATCCTCGGCACCCTGGTGGGGGCGCTGATTGTGGGCGTGTTCCGCAACGGCCTCACGCTGATGGGCGTGTCGTCGGTCTATCAAATTCTGGTCACCGGCGTGCTGGTGATCCTGGCGGTGCTGACCGACCAGATGTCCCGCAAAGGAGCGCGCTGATCATGTC
>CALMMY010000292.1 GCA_937868695.1 uncultured Comamonadaceae bacterium | reverse complement strand
CAGCACGCCGGACGCGCCAACGTGTTCATCCCGCATTCATGCAGCCAGCCACACAATCAGCGGCATGACACCACGCCACCTCTGGCCCGCCCTGCTGTGGGCCTGCACCCTGTGCCTTTCTCCGTCGCTGTCCCATGCCAGCGACGACGAGCAATCTGACCACGAGCAGGTGCGCATGGCACTGGAGCGTGGCGAGGTGCTGCCGCTCAAACAACTCATGGAGCGGCTGGAGCGCCAACGCCCCGGCGGGCAAATTCTGGACGTGGAACTGGAGCGCGGACACCGCAGCCGCAGCCACGCCTGGATTTACGAAATCAAGCTCCTGGAAGCGGGCGGGCAAATCGTCAAAATCAAGCTCGATGCCCGCACCGGCGAGGTGCTGGAGACCAAATCGGGCCGCCGCCAACCTGGCCAGTCGGCCACGCCCCCTGCCCCGCCACGCTGACCACCCCGCCCACCATGCCCACCCCGCAAATTGCCCCGCACCGCACCCGCTACTTTTCCATCTGGACACCCCATGCGCGTACTGCTGGTTGAAGACGACCCCACCCTGAACCGCCAGCTCGACATGGCCCTGCAAGCCGCAGGCTATGCCGTCGATGTCAGCACCAATGGCCGCGATGCCTGGGCGCTGGGCGATGCCGAAGATTTCGATGCCGTGGTGCTCGACCTGGGCCTGCCGCAGATGGACGGGCTGACCGTGCTCAAACGCTGGCGGGCTGCCGGGCGCAGCATGCCGGTGCTGATCCTCACCGCGCGCGACCACTGGCACGAAAAGGTGGCCGGCATCGATGCCGGGGCCGACGACTACCTGACCAAACCCTTCCACACCGAAGAACTGCTGGCGCGGCTGCGCGGGCTGATCCGCCGTGCCAGCGGCCACGCTTCGCCCGTGCTGGTGTGCGGCCCGGTGGAGCTGGACACGCGCAGTGGCCGCGTCACCCTCGACGGCCAGCACCTGCCGCTGACCAGCCACGAGTTCAAGGTGCTGGCCTACCTGATGCACCACGCGGGCGCGGTGGTGTCGCGCACCGAGCTGACCGAGCACATCTACGCGCAAGACTTTGAGCGCGACTCCAACACCATCGAGGTGTTTGTGGGCCGCCTGCGCAAAAAGCTGCCCCCTGATCTGATTGAAACCGTGCGCGGCCTGGGCTACCGGCTGGCCCCGCCCGCATGAGTGGCGTGGACAGCACGGGCAGCCCGACCGGCCAGCCCCAGGGCATGCGCCGCTGGCTGCCGTCGTTGCAGGCGCGGGTGCTGCTGGCCACCCTGGCAGGCGGGCTGCTGACGCTGACGCTGGCGGGCTGGCTGCTCAACAGCCTGTTCACCCAACATGTGCAGCGGCAGTTCGAGCTGGAACTGGGCCGCCAGCTCTCGCAGCTGGTGACGCGGCTGGAGTTCGATGCACAAGGCCAGCCCGTGGTGCAGGCCGCGCAACTGAGCGACCCGCGCTGGGTCAAGCCCTATGGCGGCCTGTACTGGCAGATCAACAACGCTGCCCACACGCCCGTGCTGCGCTCGCGCTCGCTGTGGGACCAGACCCTGGCCCTGCCACGCGACACCGTGGCCGACGGCAACCTCCACGCCCACACCCTGGCCGGGCCAGCCGGACAAACCCTGCGGGTGCTGGAGCAATCGGTGCAGCCGCCCGACGACGCAGACTCCCCCGCCGGGGTGGCCGCAAGCCCCGTGACCACACCACCCGATGCCCCGGCCCCATCCGGCACGGCCAGCGGCCCACGCTGGACGCTGGCGGTGGCCGCCGACATGCAAGACCAGGCCCAGGCGGTGCAAGCCCTGCGCGGCACGCTGCTGCTGGCACTGGCCGCCCTGCTGGGTCTGCTGGGCCTGGCCGCCGCCGCCCAGGTGTGGTTTGGACTGGCCCCACTGCGGGCCATGCGCCAGTCGCTGGCCGACTTGAATGCGGGCACCACCGACCGCCTGGGAGGCAACCTGCCCGCCGAAGTGCAGCCCCTGGTGGACGACTTCAACCGCGCCCTGCAAAGGCTGGACGACGGACTGGCCAGCGCCCGCACCCAGGCAGGCAACCTGGCCCACGCCCTCAAAACCCCGCTGGCTGTGCTCAGGCAGGCCGCCGATGCCGCCGTCCAACCCGGTGCGGCCCCGCCTGACCCCGCCTTGCACCAGCTGGCCGCCCAGGTACAAGAGCAGGTGACGCGGGCCCAGCAGCACATCGACTGGCACCTGCGCCGCGCCCGAGCCGCCGCCCACGCGGGCGCACACCAGCGCGCCAGCTGCGAGCTGGTGCCCGTGCTGCAAGGTCTGATGCGCGTGATGGACAAGCTGCACGCCAA
>CALMMY010000291.1 GCA_937868695.1 uncultured Comamonadaceae bacterium | reverse complement strand
TGGCTGAGCTTCTTCATGTTCACCTACTTCACCGACCGCGACGGCAAGTTCCAGCTGTGCGCCCTGGCCGAAAGCAGCTTCGACCCGCTGGCCCGCACCACCAAGTTCATGCTGACCGAAGAGGCGCACCACATGTTTGTGGGCGAGTCCGGGGTGAGCCGCGTCATCAACCGCACCTGCCAGGTGATGAACGAGCTGAAAACCGACGACCCCGCCAAGCTGCGTGCCACCGGTGTGATCGACCTGCCGACCATCCAGCGTTACCTGAACTTCCACTTCAGCGTGACCATCGACCTGTTCGGTGCCGACGAGTCGAGCAACGCAGCTACCTTCTATTCAACCGGCCTGAAAGGCCGCTACGAAGAAGGCAAGCGCATGGACGACCACCAGCTGCGCGGCCAGCACTACAAGGTGCTGAACGTGCAGAACGGTGCTTTGGTCGAGAAGGAAGTGCCCATGCTCAACGCGCTGAACGAAGTGCTGCGCGACGACTACATCAAAGACAGCGTGGGCGGTGTGGAGCGCTGGAACAAGGTGATCGAAAAAGCCGGAATCCCCGTGCGCCTGGGCGTGCCCCACAAGGCCTTCCACCGCAACATCGGCATGCTCAAAGGCGTGAAGGTGGCTCCCGATGGCCGCGTGGTGAGCGAGGGCGAATGGGCTGCCAACCGCGACACCTGGCTGCCCAGCGAAAGCGACCGCGCCTTTGTGGCCAGCCTGATGGGCCGCGTGGTCGAGCCCGGCAAGTTTGCCAACTGGATTGCGCCCCCCGTCATGGGCATCAACCGCCAGCCGGTGGACTTTGACTACGTGCGCTTCAACTGAAGTGGACTGACCAGCGTTGACTGACCACACACACTGCATGCTGAGATGATGAGGGGCCTGGCTGGTGACACGGCCAGGCCCCTTTTGTGCGACAGGCCACCAGACAGGCCCACCACCCACACCAGAACAATTTGCACCCGGAGACAAGCACCATGGACATGAGCCAACCCCCCCTGGTCAAGCAGCACCTGATTGACCCCGAAATCTGCATCCGCTGCAACACCTGCGAGGCCATCTGCCCCGTGGGGGCCATCACCCACGATTCGCGCAACTACGTGGTGGACGTGAGCAAATGCAACTGGTGCAACGACTGCATCTCTCCGTGCCCCACCGGCAGCATCGACAACTACCGCACCGTGGCCCGCATCCAGCCCTACAGCCTGGAAGAGCAGCTGGGCTGGGACGTGCTGCCCACCGAAATTCCCCGTGCCGAGCTTCAGGCGCTGGTGGACGCTGCCCAGGGTGCATCTGGCGCAGGCACCGAAACCGCTGCCGAAGCCGCCCCTGCGGATGTGGCCGATGCCAGTGCGGCCAGCAGCGCCAGTGCGGAGCTGGGTGGGGCCGCCGCGTTCAACAGTGCCCAGTACGGTGCCAGCGTGCCGCCCTGGTCGGCGGCGCATGCCTACACCAACCTGTATGGCCCCAAGTCAGCCCGCAAAACCATCGAGGCCACAGTGACCGGCAATGTGCGCGTGACCGAAGTGGGCAAGCAGGCCGGTGCCGACTACGACACCCACCACATCGTGCTGGATTTCGGTTCCATGCCCTTCCCGGTGCTGGAAGGCCAGTCCATCGGCATCATCCCGCCCGGCACCGACGACAAGGGCCGCGCCCACCATGCCCGCCAGTACAGCATTGCCAGCCCGCGCAACGGCGAGCGCCCCGGCTACAACAACCTGTCGCTCACCGTCAAGCGCGTGCTGGAAGACCACCAGGGCCAGCCCGTGCGCGGCGTGGGCAGCAACTACATGTGCGACCTGAAGGTGGGCGACAAGGTGCAGGTGATCGGCCCCTTCGGTGCCAGCTTCCTGATGCCCAACCACCCGCGCAGCCACATCGTGATGATCTGCACCGGCACCGGCAGCGCCCCCATGCGGGCCATTACTGAGTGGCGGCGGCGGCTGCGCCAGTCGGGCAAGTTCGAGGGCGGCAAGCTGAAGTTGTACTTCGGTGCCCGCACACCGGCTGAGCTGCCTTACTTCGGGCCGCTGCAAAACCTGCCCAAAGACTTCATCGACATTCACTTCGCCTTCTCCCGCGAGGCGGGCAAGCCCAAACGCTATGTGCAAGATGCCATGCGCGAAAGCGCCGCCGACCTGGCCGCCCTGCTGGCCGACCCGAATGCCTACTTCTACGTCTGCGGCCTGAAGGCGATGGAAGAGGGCGTGGTGCTGGCGCTGCGCGACATCGCCACCCAGGCGGGCCTGAACTGGGATACGCTGGGCACTGCCCTCAAACAAGAAGGGCGTTTGCACCTGGAGACTTATTGATGCAGCCAACCCCCGCACCCTACCAAACCCTGCGCCTGACCCCCCACCCCAGCCTGTCTGGGGTGGTGCAGGTCACGATGGCCAAACCCGCCGTGTTCAATGCCTTTGACGAGCAGATGATCGCCGAGCTGAGCGATGCCTTTGCCCGCCTGGGTGGTGACCCTGCCGTGCGTGTCATCGTGCTGGCGGGCGAGGGCAAGCACTTCAGTGCCGGGGCCGATTTGCAGTGGATGCAACGCGCCGCCCAGGCCCCGCTGGAATGGAATCTGGCCGATGCCCGCACCTTTGCCGGCATGCTGGCCACCATCGAAGCCTGCCCCAAACCCACCGTGGCCCGCGTGCAGGGTGCGGCCCTGGGCGGCGGCGTGGGCCTGGCCTGCGCCTGCGACATTGCGGTGGCCGCAGACAACGCCAGCTTCTCGGTCAGCGAGGCCAAGTTCGGCATCCTGCCTGCCGTCATCGGCCTGTATGTGATGAACGCGGTGGGCAAGCGCCAGGCGCGGCGGCTGGCCCTCACGGCCACCCGCATCGGCGCGGCTGAAGCCCTGGCCATCGGGCTGGTGCAGCAGGTCTGCCCGCTGGATGCGCTGGATGCCACCGTCCACACCGTGCTGGGCGAGCTGCTGAACTGCGGCCCCCAGGCCCAGGTGGAAATCAAGGCCCTGTACGCCCAGATGGCTCCCGGCCCCATCACACCCGAGGTGCGGGAGCTGACCGCCCAGACCATCAGCCGCGTGCGCGGCACGCCCGAGGCCCGCGAGGGCTTTGCCGCTTTTCTGGGCAAGCGCCCGGCCAGCTGGATCACCCCGGCCCCACAGACCCCACGGAACACCCCATGAGCCACACCCTGTCATCCCTGTTCGACCTGAATCACGCACCCGTGCTGGTGGTGGGCGCGGGCATCATGGGCGCGGGCATTGCCCAGGTGGCCGCGCTGGCCGGGCACCCGGTCATGCTGTTTGACGTGCGCGAAGGCGCTGCCGACCAGTCACGCACCCAGCTGGCCGCCACCCTGGAAACCCTGGCCGCCAAAGGCAAGCTGACGGCGGAAGCGGCCGCCCAGGCGCTGGAGCGCATCACCGCCATTTCGGCGCTGGAGAGCGCGGCCCATGCCCACCTGGTGGTGGAAGCCATTGTCGAAAAGCTCGAAGCCAAGCGCAGCCTGTTCCGGCAGCTGGAGGGCATTGTGTCGGCTGACTGCGTGCTGGCCACCAACACCTCGTCCATCTCGGTCACGGCCATTGCCAACGGTCTGCACCACCCGCAGCGGCTGGTGGGCATGCATTTTTTCAACCCCGTGCCGCTGATGAAGCTGGTGGAGGTGGTGTCCGGTCTGCAAACCGCACCCGCCGTGGCCGAGGCCATCTTCCGGCTCTCCAAGGTGTGGGGCAAGGTGGCGGTGCATGCCCGCTCCACGCCCGGCTTCATCGTCAACCGCATTGCCCGGCCCTACTACGCCGAAACCCTGGCCCTGTTGCAGGAGCAGGCCGCCACGCCGCCCGAGCTGGATGCCTGCCTGCGGGCCGTGGGCTTCAGGATGGGGCCGTGCGAGCTGATGGATCTCATTGGCCACGACACCAATTTCTCGGTCACCCAGTCGGTGTATGAGGCCAATTTCTACGACAAACGCTTTGTGCCCTCGCTGGTGCAGCGCGAGCTGGTCGATGGCGGCCTGCTGGGCCGCAAGACCGGGCGCGGCTTCTACACCTACCCGCTGACCCAGCCTGCCGCCCACGCTGCCACCGACACTTCCGCCCCCGATGTGCCCGCCCACACCAGCGTGTGCGTGGTGGGCAGCGGCCCCGTGGCCCAGCGGCTGGCGCAGGCCCTGACCGCCGCCGGTGTGGCGTTTGCGGTGGCCAGCGGTGGCGATGAAGCACCGCCCCAGGGTGCCGCGCCCGCGTATGGCGTTGGCCCGCAAGGTGGCCGGGCCTGGGTGGGCCTGCTGGTCAACGGCACGCAGCAACTGCGCCTGACCGATGGCCGCACCGCCACCGCCCTGGGTGCCGAGGCGGGCAACGATGTGGCCGTGTTCGATCTGCCCATGCCTGTACCGGGCAGTGCAACTGCCAGCGGGGCCGCCGTGCTGGCCCATGCCGTGTCGCTGCGGGCCAGTGACGACTGGGCCGCAGCCGCCGCACAGTGGCTGCGCGTGCTGGGTTTTGCGCCCCTGCGCATGGCCGATGCGCCCGGCCTGGTGGTGGCCCGCACCCTGGCCATGCTGATCAACGAAGCCGCCGATGCCGTGCAGCAGGGCGTGTGCAGCCCCGAAGGAGCCGATGCCGCCATGAAGCTGGGTGTCAACTACCCCGCAGGCCCGTTCGAGTGGCTGGCCCGCTGGGACGTGCGTGCCGTGGTGGCCCTGCTCGATGCGCTCGATGCCCACTGCCGGGGCGAGCGTTACCGCGTCAGCCCCTGGCTGCGCCAGCAGGCCGCGCTACTGGCAGCCTGAGATGCCAGGTGTTTTCCGCACACGCCCGAAAACACCCTGGCCTCTGGTCACCATGCCTGCACGAGTGACCTAATTTATGAATGAAAAAACACTTTTACGCTTTCATTTAAAGCACAAACAGCTATGAAATTTGCAGAATTTTTTGCCGATCAAGTCATTGAAGCCGGGCCGTATGTGCTGACGCATGACGAACTGCTGGCGTTCGCCACGCAGTGGGACCCGCAGTGGTTCCACATCGATGCACAAGCTGCCGCCAATGGCCCGCACGGCGGGCTGATTGCCAGCGGCTGGCAGACCTGTGGCATTGCCATGCGCCTCGCCGCCCAGACGGCGCTCAGTGGTTCGGAGTCGTTTGCCTCGCCGGGGCTGGCCTACGTCAAATGGACGCATCCGGTGCGGGCAGGCGATGCGCTCAGCCTCAGGGCCACTGTGCTGGATAAGCGCACCTCGGCCAACAAGCCCGATCTGGGCATCCTGCGCTGGCGCTGGCAAATGTTCAACCAGGAAGGCACCCAGGTGCTGGACCTGGAAGCCACCAGCCTGTTCAAACTGCCCGTCTGAACTGGCCGTTCAACTGCCCCAACGCCATTCATTGAATTAAAAAAGTGCCGTTTGCGCTCGACCAGTAAGCACAGACAGCTATCAAAATATAAATGCTCAATCACTGACCGGAGACACGCCCATGACAACCACACACACCAACAGCACCCCCCAGGCCTTCATCTGCGATGCCATCCGCACCCCGTTTGGCCGCTACGGCGGGGCACTGAGCAGCGTGCGCACCGACGACCTGGGTGCCATCCCGCTGCGTGCCCTGATGGCCCGCAACCCGAATGTGGACTGGGCCAGCGTGGTCGATGTGCTGTACGGCTGCGCCAACCAGGCCGGTGAAGACAACCGCAACGTTGCCCACATGAGCAGCCTGCTGGCCGGGTTGCCACTGGAAGTGCCTGGCGGCACCATCAACCGCCTGTGCGGCTCCGGCCTTGATGCCGTGGGCACGGCGGCTCGCGCCATCAAGGCCGGTGAAGCCGGGCTGATGATTGCCGGTGGTGTGGAAAGCATGAGCCGCGCCCCCTTCGTCATGCCCAAAGCCGAATCTGCCTTCA
>CALMMY010000290.1 GCA_937868695.1 uncultured Comamonadaceae bacterium | reverse complement strand
ACGTCCAGGTGGTAGATGCCCGCCAGAATCAGTTGCAGCGGGCTGCCCTTGGCCCCCACCACCACGTCGATGCCCGCCACATCGCGCTCCAGCGCGTCGGTCAGGCGCTGCTGGGCCAGCAGAATGAAGGCCAGCGCCCCCAGTCCCAGCGCCAGCATCAACACATTCAGCACCGCCGAAAGCGGTTTTGACCAGGTGTATTTCCAGGAAAGTACGAACAAGTTCATAGCTGCTCACGCTCACTCTAAAAGCGCGGAAGGCACATTTCAACCAATGAAACTCCCGATGAACCTGTAGCACCCCCATTGTCCGTTTGAGGAGGCTGCCGCAGCGCCGATACCACCCGGCCATCGTGGGTGGCCAGCACCAGCGTGGCCCCGGTGCGGGTGGCGGTGTGCAGCAGCAGGCCGATGGCGGCCTCGGCGGCTTCGTCATCCAGACTGGCGGTGGGCTCGTCGGCCAGCAGCACGCGGGGGCGCAGCAGCACGGCCCGCGCCAGCGCCACCCGCTGGGCCTGGCCCACCGATAGCTGGCCGGGCAAGCGCTGCTCCAATCCTTCCAGCCCCAGAGCATGCAGGGTGTCGGCCATCACCTGGGGTTGGGCTGGCTGCCCGGCGGCCCAGTAGGCCAGGGCCAGGTTGTCGGCCAGCGTCAGCGCCGGGCTCAGGTGCAGGCGCTGGGGCAGCAGGCCCACATGGGCGGCCCGCCAGGCATCGCGCTGGCGGCCCGTGGTCAGAACGACGCGGCCACCGCTGCTGCCGCTGTCATGGAGGCAGGTACCGGCTACCGTCAGATGACCCGCCGTGGGTGTGAGCAGGCCGGCCACCAGCGAAAGCCAGGTGGACTTGCCGCTTCCCGACGGCCCGCGCAGCAGCAGCACACCGCCCTGGGGCACATCCACATCGGGAAACGCGATGCACGGCCCGCCGGGCATCTGCACTTGCAAGCCCAGCGTGCGGATCATGCGGTGGCCTTGTCCTCGGGCTCCACGCACACGGCACAGGTGCCGTGGATGGACAGATCGACCCGCTGGCCGTGGTGGCCCATCGTGGCCAAGGCCTGCAACAGTTGCTGCGCCACCGCCTGGGTGGGTGAACTGGCTTCGGTCAGCCTGAACTGACGGTGGCAGGCATCGCACTCAAACCGGGGCACCACACCGGCTCCCTGGGCCTGCGCCGCCTCGCCCGCAGCAGCCTGCATACCCGAGGCCCCGCCCTCCACCGCCGACAGCAGCGCCGCATCGGCCAGCCGGTAGCGCCAGGTGCGGGCCACATCGTCAGACTGGCGGGTGAGCAGGCCACAGGCCGCCAGCCGGTCGAGCAGGCGGTAGAGCGTAACGCGGTTGAGCATCAGCCCCTGGTGCTGCTCCAGCGCCAGGGCCACCTCGGCGTGCGTGGCCGACCAGCTGGCATCCGACACAAACAGGTGCAGCACCGCCAGCGTGGCCCGCGTGCGGCGCAAGCCCGCCTTCACCAGCCAGGCATCCAGCTCGGCGCTGTCGCAGGCCGCTTGCGTTGAACAATCAAAACCGGGGTTGGCAGGCATCGTGTCCGAAGGATGTGAAATTAATGCAACTCTGTTGCGATATGATGGTGCAAAACCGCAATTCAGTTGCGTTACATGGCCCAAAGCATAACGCCAAAGCCTGCCGGGCAGAACAGCCAGTCTGCCAGCCGCGCCCACCACACCGCCTTGCCCTGCCCACACAGACCACGCTCCATTCATGGCACAGTTACCCCAGCCCGCCACCATCCGGCCTCCCGACATCGTCCTGCACAACCTGACGCTGGGCTACGAGCGCCACCCCGCCATCCACCACCTGAACACCCGCATTCCGGCGGGTGACCTGCTGGCCGTGGTCGGCCCCAACGGCGCAGGCAAGTCCACACTGATCAAGGCGCTGGCGGGCGTGCTCCAGCCCATGCAGGGCCAGGTGCAGGGCCTGCCCCGCACGCAGGGCCAGCGCGATGCAGTGAGGGTGGCCTATCTGCCTCAGCAGGCCGAAATGGACCGCAGCTTTCCCATCTCTGTGACCGACATGGTGGCGATGGGCCTGTGGCACGAGCTGGGAGCCTGGGGCCGCATCCGCGCCAGCCACCGCGCCCGCTGCGCCCAGGCGCTGGAAGCCGTGGGCCTGGGTGGCTTTGGCCACCGCACCATCGCCACGCTGTCGGGCGGGCAGTTTCAGCGGGCACTGTTTGCCCGGCTGCTGCTGCAAGACGCGCCCGTCATCCTGCTGGATGAACCCTTTGTGGGCGTGGACACCCGCACCACCCGCGACCTGCTGGCCCTGCTGCACACCTGGCATGCCCAGGGCCGCACCGTGCTGGCCGTGCTGCACGACATGGACCAGGTGCGACAGCACTTTCCCTCCACCTTGCTGCTGGCGCGCGAGCTGGTGGCCCACGGCCCCACCGACCAGGTGCTGACCGAACCCAACCTGCAACGCGCCCGCCAGCTCAACGAAGCGTTTGACGACGATGCCCCGGCCTGCGATGCCGACGAGGCCGACACCGCCGCTGCACCATCCGGACTGCTGCCCTCCCCCACTGCCATGCAACCCACTGCACACGGCCACAACCACGCACACCACCACGGGCACACCCACCCCGCCGCCCCCGGAGCCGTGGCATGACTGCACTGTTCGACACCGCCTGGGCACTGCTGGTGGCTCCGTTTGCCGATTTCGGCTTCATGCAGAACGCGCTGCTGGGCTGCGTGCTGCTGTCGGTGAGTGCCGCGCCGGTGGGGGTGTTCCTGATGCTGCGCCGCATGAGCCTGACCGGCGATGCGATGGCCCACGGCATCCTGCCCGGCGCGGCCCTGGGCTACCTGTATGCAGGTCTGTCGCTGGGGGCCATGACGGTGGGCGGCCTGCTGGCCGGTGTGGCCGTGGCCGTGGCCTCGGGCCTGGTGGCGCGGCACACCGTGCTTCGCGAAGACACCAGCCTGGCTGCGTTCTACCTGCTGTCGCTGTCGCTGGGCGTGGTCATCGTCTCCACCCAGGGCAACAACGTCGATCTGCTGCATGTGCTGTTCGGCACCGTGCTGTCGCTCAATGCCGAAGCGCTGGCGCTGCTGGCCGGTGTGGCCCTGGTGACGGTGGTGGCCCTGGTGGCGCTGTTCAGGCCGCTGGTGCTGGAATGCCTGGACCCCGGCTTTCTGCGCTCGGTCAGTGGCTGGAGCCCGGTGGCGCACTACGGGTTTCTGGTGCTGCTGGTGCTCAACCTGGTGGCCGGTTTCCATGCGCTGGGCACGCTGATGGCCGTGGGCCTGGTGGTGCTGCCCGCCGCCGCCGCCCGCTTCTGGGTGCGCCACATCCGCCCGCTGCTGGCGCTGTCAGCCGTGCTGGCGCTGCTGGGCAGCGTGGCCGGGCTGCTGGTGTCGTACCACGCCGACCTGCCCTCCGGCCCCGCCATCGTGCTGGGCATGGCCGTGCTGATGCTGGCCTCCATGCTGGCCGGGCCGTTCGGCCTGGT
>CALMMY010000289.1 GCA_937868695.1 uncultured Comamonadaceae bacterium | reverse complement strand
CTTCCAGCACCTTCTGGTGGCGGCGCTGCACCGAGCAGTCGCGCTCGAACAGGTACACGCAGTTGCCGTGGGTGTCGGCAAACACCTGAATTTCAATGTGACGCGGGCGCTGCACGTATTTTTCGATCAGCACCGCGTCCTGGCCGAAGCTGTTGATGGCCTCGCGCTGGCAGCTGGCCAGGGCGGCGGCAAAGTCGGCGGAATGCTCGACCACGCGCATGCCCTTGCCACCGCCACCGGCGCTGGCCTTGATGAGCACGGGGTAGCCGATGCGGTCGGCCTCGCGTTGCAGCAGGGCGGGGTCCTGGTCGGCACCGTGGTAGCCGGGCACCAGCGGCACACCGGCACGCTCCATCAGCTGCTTGCTCTCGGCCTTGAGGCCCATGTCCTTGATGGCCGATGGGGGCGGGCCGATGAACACCACGCCCGCTGCGGCGCAGGCGTGGGCAAAGTCTTCGTTCTCGCTCAGAAAGCCGTAGCCGGGGTGGATGGCCTGGGCACCCGTGGCCTTGGCCGCCGCCAGGATGTTTTCCCAGCGCAGGTAGCTGTCTTTGGGCGCGGAGCCACCGATGTGGACGGCCTCGTCGCACGCAGCCACGTGCTTGGCGTGCGCATCGGCATCGGAATACACGGCCACGGTCTTGACACCCATGCGGCGGGCAGTGGCCGCCACCCGGCAGGCGATTTCGCCACGGTTGGCGATGAGGATTTTGTGGAACATGGTGTGGGTCTCCGGTTCAGGAAATGGGGTGCGGGCAATGGGGGCAAGCAAGGGGACGGTCAGGCAGGAATCACAGCAGCCACGAAGGCTTGCGTTTTTGCAGAAAGGACTGCACGCCCTCCTTCCCCTCGGTGCTGGAGCGGATGTCGGCAATGCCCTCCACGGTGCGGGCAATCAGGGTTGCGTCGATGTCGCGCCCGGCCACTTCGTTGACCAGCATCTTGCAGGCACGCACGGCGTTGGGGCTGGCGCTGACCAGGGCCTGGGTCAGCTCGTCCACCTTGGCATCGAGCTGGTCGGCGCCGACCACTTCATGCACAAAGCCGATGCGGTGGGCCTCGGCGGCACTGAACCGCTCTGCTGTCAGGAAGTAGCGTTGCGAGGCCCGTGTGCCCATGGCGCGGATGACGTAAGGGCTGATGGTGGCCGGAATCAGGCCCAGCTTGACTTCGCTCAGGCAGTAGGTGGCGGTGTCCACGCTCACGGCCATGTCGCACGCAGCCACCAGGCCCACGCCACCGGCAAACACATCACCCTGTACGCGAGCGATGGTGGGCTTGAGGCAGCTGTGGATGGTGCGCAGCATCTCGGCCAGCGCCCCGGCATCGGCCAGGTTTTCGGCGCGGGTGTAGTCGGCCATGCGGCGCATCCAGTTCAGATCGGCCCCAGCGCAGAAGGCCGGGCCCTCGGCGGCCAGCACGATGGCGCGCACCTTCGCGTCCTGCCCCAGCAGGGTAAACGCCTGGGTGAGTTCGGCAATCACTTCATCGTTGAAAGCGTTGCGCACCTCAGGGCGGTTGAGGGTGATGCGGGCCACGGCCCCGGTGTGGGTGATTTGGAGGGTGGTCATGGTGTGGGTATGGCGGTGGGGTTGGCAGTGGATTTCTCAGCCTCGGTCAGCAAACCTTCAATGAATGTTTTGATGGAGGCAAATGCCGAATGGTCGTAATCCAGCAGTGGTTGATCTGGATGTTTTTCTTGTGCCTTGAATACATTGCCATAGGCATTGCCCAGCTTGGCACTCAGCCATGCATGCACGGCAACCTTGTCCTTCTGCGCCAATGTGCGTTGACCCAAATGAGGCATGACGCAATCACGGAAAGCAGTGGCGCAGTCGGCAACTGCATCACCCGCCCAAGCCGCCAGCACCAGGGCTTCAAAGGCACCTGGCGTGTCATCTCCCGGCAGTTGCAACTTGCGGCAAGGACATGGAATGCCGTTATTAACGAGATGCGGCTCGACTTCTTTGAATAAAGCAGCCCAACGCTGGGCCGTGGCTGCCGGGTCTTCCTCGCTGTCGGCGATCACACCCACCACTTTGAGCAAGGCCCGTGGGCGAACCTTCAGGGCGCGAAACCGCCTGGGAAAATTGTTCAACCCCTCGACGCACTCAATGTCGATGTGCTGCATACACGATCCGAAC
Source organism: uncultured Comamonadaceae bacterium (assembly GCA_937868695.1). Lineage (GTDB taxonomy): Bacteria > Pseudomonadota > Gammaproteobacteria > Burkholderiales > Burkholderiaceae_C > UBA2334. Next base: position 1,336 of record CALMMY010000289.1, on the reverse strand, counting down.
CAGTGGGCACACATCTGCTGAATCAGCGCTTCTTCGTCCCTGCCCTCCACCAGCAGCAACACAGGCGCTGTGATGGCTTCGTTGGCGGGCCTGGACGTGTGGACATGGTCACCGGACTTCATAGCCAGCCTCCATCACCGTGTCCAACATGTCGTCATTGATCACCACGGCGCGGACGTTGTCGCCCTCGCGCTCCAGGCGGATGAGTTGGAAGTCCTGTAAACAACCGGCATCGGCAAACGTCTTGTAGGCGGCGCGGATGCAGTCCCAGCTGTGGGTGGTCATCAAGGTTTGAACGCCCTGCGTGGCTGCCATGTCCTGCACGCCCTTGAACAGAATGGGCAGCGATGCGTAGTGAATGCCGTTTTCAACCTCATCCACCAGCGCCAGCTTGGCATCTGTCACCAGCAGGCTGCAATACAGGTAAAGCAAGCGGCTGAACCCGTGACCCAACTGCGGCAAGGGAACGGCGGTGGCTAGGCCATCCAGCTCCAGGTACACACGTTGCTCGCCATCGGGCGAAAGTGAATGTATGTCCTCCAGACGCGGCTCAATTCTGCGCAGGGCATCCAGCAAGATGCGCTTTTTCCGTTTGAGCACCACCTGGTCGAGCAGCCTCACGGCTTCCACTTGGTTGGGCAAATTGACGGAGATGGCGAGGGGAAAGTTGAAAAGCTCGTTGGGTGGTGTACTTGCAGAGGAGGGACGTATCTGCTGTGAGAACCTGATTCCACCAAACTCCACACCAGCAAACAAGATTGGGTCAGAGGGAGTTTTTTCAGCAGGATTTATTGCAGTCACCAATACGGCTGGCTGCATGTTGGAGATACCCCTGTGACGCTCATGGACAGTTTGGCATTCGATTCTGCGATCAAGACAAAGCTCAATGAGCCCTTTGACCTCCTTGAATGTCATCTCCAAAAAACGTTGCCGGTCACTTCCTTCTGCCAACCGAAACACCGCCGGGAGGTTTGACACGTTGCCAACAGGACTCGCCCCCAAATAGACAGCCTCCAGCAAGGATGTTTTCCCCACGTTCTGGCCGCCCAGAATCAGGTTGACTTTGCGCAGGGGTGCGATCTGCGTGTCCTTGAAGTTTTTGAAGCCCTGAATGTGAATGCTGGTCAGCATGGGAGTGTCCTTCCTGGGTTTGTGAGGTTCAATGCGGCCATGCTTTCAACCCTCGCAAGGTTTCCATCACATCAAAGTCGGCATCGCGGTGCAACAGCGTGTGCCCGTGGGTGATGCAGTAGCTGGCCAGCAGCACATCAATTGGGCTATGGATGGTGTAGCCCCGCGCTCTCAATGCACGGTGGTGCTCGGCGGCGAACAGTGC
>CALMMY010000288.1 GCA_937868695.1 uncultured Comamonadaceae bacterium | reverse complement strand
GCAATTCACCAGTCGCAACTGCCGCTTGGGAGAACAATTCAAACCGCACGTAGCGTGACAGATCTGGCGCTGAATTGAGTTGAGGCGGCTGGACGACATTGACAGCAGGATTTGTCTGGCAGGCAGACAACAGAAAACACATCGCCGTGATAGCGAATATTTTTCTCATATTCATCCCTGAATTTATATTCACTAACTTTATTGTCAGTTTGGAAAATTCTATCACGACAAGAGCCGATTATCGACTTTGAAACTGACTTCTCCGCTCTTTGTGGAACGCTATTGCGGGCCATTCATCTACATGACCAGCGATGTGTCTATGTCACTTGATGAACCGCCCCTGGCGGTTCACCATCGTCATCTCAATGAAGCGCGAGGCGCTGCGGCCAGGCTCGGTGGCGTTGATCTCGAAACCACCCAAATCCAGCTTTTTCAGGGCCCAGGTGGCATCGATGAAGCTTTCGCGGGTGGGCTTGGCCCCAGCGCGGCGCAGTGCCTCGACAAACACGCGCGCATTGATGTAGCCCTCCAGAGCCAGGTGCGATGGCTCCAGTGCGGTGCCGGACTGTTTCCAGGCCTGCTGGAAATCCCGCACCACAGCCACACCTGTGTTGTTGGGCAAAGGCACCACCTGCGACACGGCAATGCCCACCGCATCGTCGCCCAGCGCCTTGAGCGTGGCGGCCGCCCCCAGCACAGACAGCGCATACAGCGGCATGCCCTTGCGCTGCTGGCGCATGGCCTTGACAAAGTCGATGGTGGGCTTGCCTGCCAGGCCCATCAGGATGGCCTCCGGTGCATCGGCCAGCAGCTTGGTGGCGGCAGCGGCGGCATCGGCTCCTGTGTTCTCAATGGTCACTGCCGAGCTGTTGGTCACCTTGTATTTTTCCATGGCCAGGCGGGCACCTTCGAACACCTCTTTGCCGAATGCATTGTTCTGGTACGCCACACCGATGCGCTTGATGCCGATGGTGGACAGGTGCTGCACCAGTTGCTCGGCCTCGTCGGGGTAGCTGGCGCGGATATTGAACACGTTGCGCGCCTTGGGCCGGGCCAGCAAGGCCCCGGTGTAGGGGGCAAAGAAAGGAATACCCGACTCGATCACCTTGGGCAGCATGGCCTCCACCATCGGTGTGCCCAGGCAGTTGAACAGGGCGAAAATGTCTTTGTCGGCAATGAATCCTTCGGCATTGGTCAGCGCCTTCTTGGCATCGTAGCCATCGTCCTGGGACACGAGTTCGATCTTTCTGCCATTCACACCGCCTTTGGCATTGACCGCGTCAAAACATGCCTTGGCCCCCTGCACTGCCGCCTGGCCCAGGTCGCCCAGCGGGCCCGTCAGGGCGGTGGACTGGCCCAGCTTCAGCACGCCACCGGCATCCTGCGCATGGGCCGACGACACCCAAGGGAAAAGAGTTGCGGCAGACAGTGTGTGCACAAAACCGCGACGTGAGCAGTGGGTCAGGTCGATGTGTGTCATGGATGTGTTGTCTCTGGTAAGGGTGGTGAGTGAGAAAGCGGCAAGCCACACGGGCATCCGGCAGCCTGTTCAACCGCCAATATATAGCGTTCGGGGCTCAGATTACGCCCGCACACTGACGACTGGCTTGTGCCGTGGCAGTAAACGGAGCCAGAACACCGACAATCGCACCCACCTTGCTGCGTCACACCAACCGATTGCAGCCACAACCCAGCCCAGCCCATGACCCTGACAGAACTGATCAACCACCACGCACAGCAGCTCGAACAAGCCGGTGTGGCATTCGGCCACGGTACCACCAATGCCTTCGATGAAGCCGCCTGGCTCACACTCTGGCAACTGGGCCTGCCCCTGGATACGCCACTGCACACCGACAACGATGCAGCAGATGCACCGCAGCATGACCCCATTACCCCTGATCAGCAGGCGCAGGTGGCCGCTCTTTTTGAAAAACGCATCGCCACCCGCCAGCCTGCGGCCTACCTCACCCGCGAAGCCTGGCTGCAAGGTGTGCCGTTCTATGTGGACGAGCGGGTCATCATTCCGCGCAGCCTGATTGCCGAGGTGCTGGCCGAGGGCAGCATCGATGTCTGGCTGACTGCGGATACCCACCAGGTGCTGGACTTGTGTACCGGCAACGGCAGCCTGGCCGTGCTGGCCGCGATGGCCTGGCCCGATGTGCAGGTGGTGGGGGCCGACTTGAGTGCGGATGCACTGGCCGTGGCCCGCATCAATGTGGACAAGCACGAACTGGCTGACCGCATCACGCTGGTGCAGTCAGACGGATTGGCCGCCTTTGGTGCCAATCACGCCGCTCAACCGCCCGCACAGCCTACCCTGCCCCGCCAGTTTGACCTGATTCTGTGCAACCCGCCCTATGTCAACGCCGACAGCATGGCCACCCTGCCGCCTGAATTCCGCGCAGAACCTGAAATGGCCCTGAGTGGCAACACCGCCGGTGGCACCGACGGCATGGATTTCATCCGCCCGCTGCTGGCCCAGGCACCCGACCACATGACAGACGATGCCGTGCTGGTGCTGGAAATTGGCCATGAGCGTGCTTACTTTGAGGCGGCATTTCCCC
>CALMMY010000287.1 GCA_937868695.1 uncultured Comamonadaceae bacterium | reverse complement strand
TCACATGGCGCAGCACGGCGGAGCGGCTGAAGCTGTGGGTTTCAGCCAGGCTGACGAAGTCTTCGAGCCATTTGGTTTCCATGGGCAGTCAGCAGTCTATGTGGGGTTGGCAGGCCAGTGTGCCTGAAATCAGCGTGTTGACATCCAGCTCCATCAGCTCGGCAAAGTCGGTGGCAGGCAGCGGCCTTGAAAACAGGTAGCCCTGGAAGCAGTGGCAGCCCAGCTGTTGCAAACTGGCCAGCTGGGCCGGTGTCTCCACGCCCTCGGCCAGCAAGTCCAGGCCCAGCACATTGGCCAACGCAATCACGGTCTTGACGATGGCAGCATCGTTGCCATCGCCCACCAGGCCACGCACAAACGACTGGTCGATCTTGAGCTTCTGCACCGGAAAGCGCTTGAGGTAGGCCAGGCTGGAGTAGCCCGTGCCGAAGTCGTCGATGGCCAGGCGCACACCCAGGCGCACCAGGGCTTCGAGGCGCTGGATCACCTCTTCCACGTTGTGCATCAGGGTGGACTCGGTGATTTCCAGCTCCAGCAGGTGGGCGGGCAGGCCGGTATCGGCCAGCACTTCGGCCACAAAGGCCACCAGGTCGGTGCGCCGGAACTGGCGGGCCGACAGGTTGACGGCCACCAGCCAGTCGCGCCCCAGTGCCCGGTGCCACAGCGCACCCTGGCGGCAGGCCTGGCGCAGCACCCAGCTGTCGAGCTGGACGATGAGGTCGGTTTCTTCGGCCACGCTGATGAACTGGTCGGGCAGCACCATGCCCAGCAGCCGCGACTGCCAGCGCACCAGCGCCTCGGCCCCGTACACCTGACCCGAGCGCATGTCCACCAGCGGCTGGAAGTACAGCATCAACTCATCATCGTGCAAACCCACACGCAGGGCCGACTCGATGCGGTAGCGCCGGTCGGCCTCCAGGTTCATGCGCTCGGTGTAGAAGCGGTAGGTGCTGCGCCCGCTGGACTTGGCCTGGTACATGGCCGTGTCGGCATTGCGCAGCAGGATGGCCATGTCGGCCCCGTCATCGGGGCACAGGCAGATGCCGATGCTGGTGCTGATGTGCAGCGCATGGCCATCGACCACGATGGGGGCCTGCAAGGCTTCGATGAGCTTTTCGGCGACAGTCTGCGCTTGCAAGCGATTGTCCAGACGGGGCAGCACCACCACAAACTCGTCACCCCCCAGCCGCGCCAGGGTGTCGCTGGCGCGCAGCGTCATGGACAGGCGCTGGGCCACATGGCGCAGCAGCTCGTCGCCCACGGCATGGCCCAGGGTGTCGTTGATGTTCTTGAAACGGTCCAGGTCGAGAAACATCACCGCCATCTGTTCACGGTTGCGCTGGGTTTGCAGCAGCACCTGCCCCAGGCGGTCGTGCAGCAGGTTGCGGTTGGGCAGGCCGGTGATGGCATCGTAGTGCGCCATGTCGCGCATCATGGACTCCACCTTGATGCGTTCGGCCATCTCGGCCTCCAGGCGGGCATGGCTCTGGGCCAGCTCCAGGGTGCGCTGCTGCACGCGCCGCTCCAGCTCACCGTGCGCGTTGCGCACCACCTCACGGGCCTTGTGCTGTTCGGTCATGTCGGTGGCCACGCCGATGTAGCCCACCGTCTCTCCCGCCTCGTCGCGCAGCGGGGTGATGCACAGCCACACCGGCACCTGGCTGCCGTCCTTGCGCACATACGTCCATTCGCGCTCGTCTTTGCCCAGCTTATCCACCCGGACACGGAACACACGGAATCCGGGGGGCACGTACTCCCGGAACTCGGCACTCAGCACCCGGGCATAAGCTTCCACCTCCCCGGCCAGGTGGAAGCAGGCCGGTGAATGCCTCTCCACCAGCTCGTGGGCGGCATAGCCCAGCAGCTGCTCGGCAGCGGCATTGAACAGGCGGATCGTGCCGAGGATATCGGTGGCAATGATGGCCATGCTGGCACTGGCCAGCACCGCCCGGTTGAGTGCCGTGGCAGCCTGCAACGCCTGCTCGTTGCGGCGACGCTCGCTGATGTCTTCCACCACCCACAGGCTGGCATCCTCGTCGGTCCAATCCCCCACATTCAGACTGCGGCCAGACACATGGCCCCAGAACGGTGAACCATCGTGGCGCTTGAGCTGCATGTCCTGAGACACCGATCCGCCCGCTTTGAACTGATGGGTCACCCAGCGGCCAAACTGGCGGTAGATATCCTGGTCGGCGTACATGGCAATGGCGGGCGCACCGACCAAGGTACCACGGGGCCAGCCCATGATGGCTTCGAACTGCGGATTGCAGCGCACCACCCTTTGCTGCCTGAACACCACCATACCCAACGGCGCATCGTTGAACAGGGTGGTGTTCTCGTGCAGGGCCAGGCGCAGCGCATCGGCCTGGGTATACGCCTCGGAGCGGTCGGCCACGATCCAGAACGTCCCGTGTGAAGGATCAGCCGGATTGACCACATAGCCCACCAGCTGCGCCCAGAACACCTGACCATCGCGGCGGCGCATGCGCAACTCCACATCCACAGGCTCAGCATTGATCAGCAAAGGTGTGGCCAGCAGGCCGAACTGGTCGTAATCCCCCTGTGACGGAAACAGCTCGACCGCAGGCATGTCGGGAATGGTCTGCGTCTCATAGCCAAACATCTGGCAAAAGCGGGCATTGGCCTGCACCACGCGGCGGTTGACGGTCATGAGGATGCCCATCGGCGCATTGGTCATGAGCGACTCGAACCGTTGCAGGGCATCGCGCAGCGCCTGGAGCTGGGCGCGCTCGGCGGTCACATCGTCAAACACCCAGATGGTGCCCAGTTCGGGGTAGCGCGGATCGACGGCAGAAGCCGACACCACGCAACACAGATAGGTGCCGTGGCTGGTGATGAAGACATATTCGCTCCGAAACACCTGACCTTGGGCCAACACCGGGCTGGCCTGCAGGCCAAAGGCTTCGTAGCTCTCCTGGCTGTCAAACAGCATGCTGGCAGGCTGGCCAAGCAGCTGGTCAATGGAGCTGCCAACCAGCAACGCAAACGCCCGGTTGCAGCGCACGATGTGGCGGTTGCGCGTCAGTACCATGCCCAGCGAAGCGTGCTCAAACACTGCACTCACCTCTTCGGAGGATGGCAACAAAGCTTGGGCAATGTCGGCAGCGTCGTGGGGGCGGTCGCAATTCATGTTGTCAGATCATCTTGTAGTCGAACGTGAACACACCACGCCCAAGGGCGCGATTCTGCCCACGGCAAACATCCGGGATAAACCGGAAATACCCTATATACACGGCACCCTGTACCCCCACCCCGGCACGGGTGTGATGGCACGCATCTACCCACCTTCGGCACGGCCCTCCGTCTGCTCGCCTTGCTGCTGCATGGCCCACATGCTGGCATAGCGCCCGCCAGCCGCCAGCAGCTCGGCGTGGGTGCCGCGCTCGGCAATGGTGCCGTGCTCCAGCACCAGGATTTCGTGCGCATCCACCACGGTGGACAGGCGGTGGGCAATCACCAGCGTGGTCTTGTTGCTGGCCGCCGTGCGCAGCTCGGCCTGGATGGCACGCTCGTTGGCCGAATCGAGGGCGCTGGTGGCCTCGTCGAAAATGACGATGGGCGGGTTTTTCAGCAGGGTACGGGCAATGGCCACGCGCTGCTTTTCGCCGCCCGACAGTTTGAGGCCCCGCTCGCCCACCGGCGTGGCATAGCCCTGCGGCAAGCCGACGATGAAGTCGTGGATGCGGGCGGCGCGGGCGGCGGCCTCCACCTCATCGCGGCTGGCACCGGGGCGGCCATAGCGGATGTTGTACTCAATGCTGTCGTTGA
>CALMMY010000286.1 GCA_937868695.1 uncultured Comamonadaceae bacterium | reverse complement strand
CACACAAACCAGTCCAGCCACCCCGACACACATTCCCATCACCACACCATGACCACCACCACTTCCACCTCTGCCCCCCCCACCTCCCCTGCTGCCCAACTTCGTGGCAGGCCGCTGGATCACCGGCACCGGCGCGGGCACACCGCTGTTCGACCCCGTGCTGGGTACCGAGCTGGTGCGCGTCGATGCCACCGGCCTTGACCTGGCCGAAGCCTTCCGCTTTGCCCGCGAAGAAGGCGGCGCGGCCCTGCGTGCCCTCACCTACCGCCAGCGTGCCGCCATGCTGGGCGCGGCAGTCAAGGTTCTGCAAAGCCACCGCGCCGAGTACAACGACATCGCCACCGCCAACAGCGGCACCGTGGCCAACGACACCGCTGTGGACGTGGACGGCGGCATCTTCACTCTGGGCACCTACGCCAAACTGGGCGATGCCCTGGGCGACGTGACCCACCTGCCCGACGACGATGCTGTGCGCCTGGGCAAAGACCCGCTGTTCCAGAGCCAGCATGTGCGCGTGCCCACCCGTGGCGTGGCGCTGTTCATCAATGCCTTCAACTTCGCCTCCTGGGGCCTGTGGGAGAAAGCCGCGCCCGCGCTGCTGTCGGGCGTGCCCGTCATCGTCAAGCCCGCCACCGCCACCGCCTGGCTGACCCAGCGCATGGTGCAGGACGTGGTGGACGCGGGCATCTTCCCAGCCGGGGCACTGTCCATCGTCTGCGGCAGCTCGGCGGGCCTGCTCGACCAGCTGCAAGCCTTCGACGTGGTGTCTTTCACCGGCTCGGCAGACACCGCCGCCGTCATCCGCTCGCACCCCGCCGTGGTGCAACGCTCGGTGCGCGTCAACATCGAGGCCGACAGCGTGAATTCCGCCCTGCTCCTGCCCGGCGAAGCCGCCGACTCGCCCGCATTTGACCTGCTGGTGAAAGAAGTGGCCCGCGAAATGACCGTGAAATCGGGCCAGAAATGCACCGCCATCCGCCGCGTGTTCGTGCCCGAGGCGCTGTACGAAGCCGCTGCCCAGGCCATCGGTACCCGCCTGGCCAAAACCACCATCGGCAACCCGCGCAACCCGGCGGTGCGCATGGGTGCCCTGGTCAGCCGCGCCCAGCTGCATGCCGTGCAGGCCGGTCTGGCCCAGCTGAAAGCCGCCGACGGTGTGGAAGTGCTGCACGACGGCAGCACCGCCGCCTGGGTGGATGCCGATGCCGCCACCGCCTGCATCGTGGCCCCCACGCTGCTGGGCTGCCGCAGCCCCGACACCACCGCCACCGTGCATGACGTGGAAGTGTTCGGCCCCGTGGCCACGCTGCTGCCCTACCGCAGCACCGGCCCTGCCGACTTTGAACACGCGCTGCAACTGGTGCGCCGGGGCCAGGGCTCGCTGGTGGCATCCGTCTATGGCAGCGACCCGGCCACCCTGGCCCAGGCCGCGCTGCAACTGGCCGACAGCCACGGGCGCGTGCATGTGATTTCGCCCGATGTGGCCGCGCTGCACACCGGCCACGGCAACGTGATGCCGCAATCGCTGCACGGCGGCCCTGGCCGCGCCGGTGGCGGCGAAGAGCTGGGCGGCCTGCGGGCGCTCAACTTCTACCACCGCCGCTGCGCCATCCAGGCCAGCACGGCGGTGCTGGGCGCACTGTGAACCTGAAAAACAGGCCCGCCATGGCCTGTTTTTTCAATAGCTGACTATCCAATAGCAGCGAGCGCAAACGGCCAATTTTTCATATAACAGGAGACGACACATGACCACCAGCCACCCACCCGGCAGTTCTGCCCAAAGCCAAGACACCACCCCAACGACCCCCGACACCACCCTGGCCGGTGTGCCTGCCCCCGGCCCGGCCTTCAACTTTGCCCAGCACCTGCTGGCGCTCAACGCCGACCGCGCCGACAAGGCCGCCTTCATCGACGACCTGGGCAGCCTGAGCTACGGTGCGCTGGCCACCCAGGTGCGCCAGCTGGCCAGCGGCCTGCTGGGCCTGGGCCTGCGCCGCGAAGAGCGCGTGCTGCTGCTGATGCACGACTGCAACGACTGGCCGGTGGGCTTTCTGGGTGCGCTGTACGCGGGCGTGGTGCCCGTGGCCGTCAACACCCTGCTGACCGCCGACGACTACGCCTACATGCTGGAGCACTCCCGCGCCCAGGCCGTGCTGGTGTCGGGGGCGCTGCTGCCCACGCTCACCGCCGCGCTGGTCAAGTCCGACCATGAGGTGAAAAAAGTCATCGTCTCGCGCCCGCAGGCTCCGCTGCACCCGGCAGAAGTGGCCTTCGATGCCTTTGTGTCCGCCCAGACCCCGCAGGCCAAACCGGCGGCCACCAGCCCCGACGATCCCGGCTTCTGGCTGTATTCGTCCGGCTCCACAGGCCGCCCCAAAGGCACGGTGCATTCGCACGGCAACCCCTACTGGACGGCAGAGCTGTACGGCAAGGGCGTGCTGGCGCTCACCGAGGCCGATGTGTGCTTCTCGGCGGCCAAGCTGTTTTTTGCCTACGGGCTGGGCAATGCGCTCAGCTTTCCCATGAGCGTGGGGGCCACCACCATCCTGATGGCCGAGCGCCCCACGCCCGATGCCACCTTTGCCCGCTGGCTGGGCAAGGTCGGCGGCCAGAAACCCACCGTGTTCTACGGCGCACCCACCGGCTTTGCGGGCATGCTGGCCCACCCCGCCCTGCCCGCCAGAACCGACGTGGCGCTGCGCCTGGTGTCTTCTGCCGGTGAGGCATTGCCCGCCGAGCTGGGCGAGCGCTTCAAGGCCCACTTCGGCGTGGACATTGTGGACGGCATCGGCTCCACCGAAATGCTGCACATCTTCCTGTCCAACACCCCTGGCCGCGTGCGCTACGGCACCACCGGCTGGCCGGTGCCGGGCTACGACATCGAGCTGCGCGGCGAAGACGGCAAACCCCTGCCGCTGAACGCCGATGGCTCGTCCGAGCCGGGCGACCTCTACATCCACGGCCCCAGCGCCGCCATGATGTACTGGGGCAATCGCCAGAAAACCCAGGACACCTTCCAGGGCGGCTGGACCAAGAGCGGCGACAAATACATCCGCAACGCCGACGGCAGCTACACCTACGGCGGGCGCAGCGACGACATGCTCAAGGTCAGCGGCATCTACGTCAGCCCCTTCGAGGTGGAAGCCACGCTGGTGCAGCACAGCGCCGTGCTGGAAGCCGCCGTCATCGGCGTGAACGACCCCACCGGCCTGACCAAAACCAAGGCCTTTGTGGTGCTGAAAAACGGTGCCTCCGCCACCGAGGAAGAACTCAAGGCCTTTGTGAAAGACAAGCTGGCCCCGTACAAATACCCGCGTCAGATCGAGTTTGTGAAAGACCTGCCCAAAACCGCCACCGGCAAGATCCAGCGCTTCAAGCTGCGCGACCAGGAAAAGCTGGCCCCATGAGCACGGCATTTGCACACATCACCTGGGCCGGGCAACCGGTGCGCATCGAATACGCCTGGGTGGGCAGCGCAGACAGTGCCGCCCCGCTGATGGTGTTTCTGCACGAGGGGCTGGGTTCGCTCAGCATGTGGCGCGACTTTCCGCAGCGGCTGTGCGCTGCACTGGGCATGCGCGGGCTGGTGTATTCGCGCCCCGGCTACGGCCAGTCCACCCCGCGCCCGGCCACCGAGCACTGGCAGCCCGACTTCATGCACCGCCAGGCGCTGGAGGTGCTGCCCGCACTGCTGGCCGCGCTGGGTGTGGACACGGCCCGCCAGCCCCCCTGGCTGTTTGGCCACAGCGACGGCGGCAGCATCGCCCTGCTGCACGCCGCGCTGCGCCCGGCCCACACGGCGGGGCTGGTGGTGCTGGCCCCGCACATCCTGGTGGAAGACATCTCTGTGGCCAGCATCGAGCAGGCCCGCCTGGCCTACCTGAACACCGACCTGAAACAGCGCCTGGCCAAATACCACGCCGACCCCGACTCCGCCTTCTGGGGCTGGAACGGCGTGTGGCTGTCCAAGGCCTTCCGCAGCTGGAACATCACGCCTGAACTCGCCACCATCCGCTGCCCGGTGCTGGCCGTGCAGGGGCTGGACGACGAGTACGGCACGCTGGAGCAGATCCGGGGCATTGCCCGCGTGGTGCCGCACACCCGGCTGCTGGAGCTGCCCGCCTGCGGCCACTCGCCGCACAAAGACCAGCCCCAGGCCGTGGTGGATGCCGTCTGCGCCTTCGTGGCACAGGCCAATGGCTGAACACGGGGAAACAGCAATTCTCATTTTGACCAGGCGTGTGTGGTGGCATGCCGTTTTTTGCCTGGCTTTTGTGGGGGCGCGCCGCGCTGTGTTGTTGGCTGGGGTGGCGTTTCTTGCCTGGCTTTTGTGGGGGTGCGCCACGCTGTGTTGTTGGCTGGGGTGGCGTTTCTTGCCTGGCTTTTGTAGTGGCGAGCCGCACCGGGCTATCGGTGCGTGCTGGGGAGGGTGGGGGCCTCATACTCCCTGCGCTCGCCAAATCGG
>CALMMY010000285.1 GCA_937868695.1 uncultured Comamonadaceae bacterium | reverse complement strand
TTGATCATGCCGTAGCCGGTGACCACGCCGTCGCCGGGGATCTTCTGGTCGGCCATGCCGAAGTCGGCACAGCGGTGCTCGACAAACATGTCCCATTCTTCAAACGTGCCTTCGTCCAGCAGCACTTCCAGGCGCTCGCGGGCGGTGAGCTTGCCCTTTTTGTGTTGGGCATCGATGCGCTTTTGGCCTCCGCCCAGACGGGCAGCGGCGCGCTTTTTTTCCAGTTGGTCAAGGATGTCTTGCATGGTGGACTCTTTCAGAGGGACGAAATTTCAAATGCTACTTTTTATATAGCTGGCTACGCAATTTATAAAAGTACAAGGTGTACTTTTAACTGTCAATTTATCCGGTGCCCTGGGAGTGGCCTCTTTCAGCGTACAGCGAGAGCAATTGCCGCGCTGCCGTGGAAGCGGCCACACCGCCGCTGGCCACCTGGCGCGTCAGTGCATCCAGCTGTGGCCGCACCTGCGGGTGCTGGCGGAAGGCCAGCTTCAGGCCCGCGTCGATGCGCTCCCACATCCAGGCCAGTGCCTGGCTCTGGCGGCGCGTGGCCATGCGGCCATTGGCGGTTTGCAGGCGCTGGAAGTTGCAGACTTCGGCCCAGAAACTGTCCACGCCCTGGTTCTGCAATGCACTGAGCTGGATCACCTGCGGATGCCAGATTTCCTGGTCATGGTGCATGGGAGCTTGTTCACCCCCATGCTCGCTTTGCTCGCTGCCCCCCGAGGGGGCGTGATCGCCCTTGGGGCGGCCCGGCGAGCGATCGGGGTTGCCATGCAGCCCCAGCAAACGCAGGCTGGACATGATCTGGGCACGGGCACGGGTGGCGGCGTTGGGGTCGATGTCGGCCTTGTTGATGACCACCAGGTCGGCCAGCTCCATCACGCCTTTTTTGATGGCCTGAAGATCATCACCGGCATTGGGCAACTGGAGCAGGCAGAACATGTCGGTCATGTTGGCCACCGCCGTTTCGCTCTGGCCCACGCCCACGGTTTCCACCAGCACCACGTCGTAACCGGCGGCCTCGCACACCAGCATGGCTTCGCGGGTTTTTTCGGCCACACCGCCCAGCGTGCCACTGCTGGGGCTGGGGCGGATGTAGGCCTGCGGATGCACCGACAGAAACTCCATGCGGGTTTTGTCACCCAGAATGGAGCCGCCAGAAACGCTGCTGCTGGGGTCCACGGCCAGCACGGCCACGCGGTGGCCCTGCCCAATGAGGTACAGGCCCAGCGCCTCGATGAAAGTGCTTTTGCCCACGCCCGGCACGCCACTGATGCCCAGCCGCAGTGCCTTGCCCGTGTGCGGCAGCATGGCTGTCAGCAGCTCGTCGGCCTGGGCGCGGTGGTCGGTGCGGGTGGACTCCAACAAGGTGATGGCCTTGGCCATCGCCCGGCGCTGCTGGGCGGCATTGCCGCTCAGGATGTGGTCAAGCAAGTGGTTCATACAGCCCAGTTCTCCAGCTTCAAGCCATCAATACGCTCGAATTCACGGGTGTTGTTGGTGACCAGGGTCAGGTTCTCAGCCAAAGCATGGGCCGCAATCAACAAGTCTCTCTCTCCAATGCGCCGACCGGATTGCTCCAGGGCCAGCCGTGCCTGGGCGTACTGCCACACGGCATCGCCCCCCCAGGGCATTTCAGGCAAAGTTCGCAAAAATACCTCCAGGTTGCCACGCGTGCCTGCGCGGGTGCTTTTCACTGCGCCAAAGGCCAACTCTGCCGCTGTGATGCTGGAGATGCACACGGCTCCTTCACCGGCATCAACGATGCGCTGCAACACTTGCACAGGCCGCTGGTTCAGGGCGTAAATGCAGATGTTGGTGTCCAGCATGAACTGTGCAGCAACACTCATGGGGCCAGACTTTCACGGTCGGACTGCTGCCAATCCGCATCACGCACTGGCAATGGCGTGTCTGCAAACGCTTGGACGGCAGCCAGCAGACGCTCAGACCAGGCGGCGGGGTGCGCATCTTTAGGCCGAAGTACCACGGCATCGCCCACGCGCTCGATGGTGACCTCTTTGGTATCGAAACGAAACGCTTTGGGCAGGCGCACAGCCTGGCTGCGGCCAGACATGAAAACTTTGGCCACTTCGGGCAAGGATGCAACGGTCATGAGATCACCTCATTGTGAAAAAGATATACCAAAGATATATCCCATTCACCTTGCCGTCAAGCGACCGCCTTGCGAATCTGCTCCAGCACGTCCTTGGCGCTGGCGGGGATGGGGGTGCCGGGGCCGTACACGCCCTTGACACCGGCTTCGTACAGCATGTCGTAGTCCTGACGCGGAATCACGCC
>CALMMY010000284.1 GCA_937868695.1 uncultured Comamonadaceae bacterium | reverse complement strand
GATGGGTCGTCGCCTGTGGTGGCGGTGGGGCCGGTGGCCTGGGGGGCGGGTTCAGCTGGGGGTGTCTGTGCCGCTGCCGCCGGGGGTGGTGGTGCGGGTGGGCGTGGCTGGCTGGGGCGGGTGGCCTGGGCTGGCGGGGTGGGCTGAGTGGGCTGGGTGGGTGGTGCCACCAGGGTGCGGGCCAGCACCACCTGCCCCACTTTGGATGGGGGAGGCTCGTTCAGTGCCAGGGTTTGCGCGTCGGGCAACGGCAGGGCGTTGCCGTTGGGCTGGCCCGGCTGCAAGCTTTGGTCGAATGCCGGTTCGTTCATCAGCCGCAAGGGTTCCAGGCCGGGCTGGCTGCGCACCAGCCACTCCAGCACCAGCAGGTGCAGGATGAGGCAGGCGCAGGTCAGCCACAGCAGGGGACGAATGGGGCGGGTCACCAAAGCAAAACAGTGTGCCGGGCCGAAGAGGGCATGTTCGGGCAGTCAGCCAGGGGGCGGGCCGGGGTCAGGCCAGGGCAGCGGGCCATGCGGACGGGGCGGTGGGGGCCGCGCCCGTGCCGTTTGTGGCGCTGGCAGGCCAGCTCAGTTTCGTGGTCTGCTGGCTGCCGGATGCGCCAGTCTCGCCAGGCCACATCAGCGGCAGGGCCAGCACGCGGCGGTCGCGGCTGACCCAGGCGGTGAGCTGGCTGCGGGTGCCCAGCAGCGGGGGCACATCGTCCAGCTTGTGGATGCGCCAGGTTTCAGGCGACTGGCTGCTGCCATCGGTGCCGCCAAAGCCCACGGCCAGCCACTCGTCGTCTGCGGCCATGCCCGCCTGTTCGGCCAGGCTGCCGCGCAGCACCGACTGAATGGTCAGCCCCGCCGGGGTTTCTTTCACGCGCAGGCCCAGCTGCTGGGCCAGGGGGGCTGGGCTGGTTTGCACGCCCACGCCGTGGGCGCTGAGCAGGGTGTGTGTCGGCAAATCGGCGGTGCTGTGTACCCAGGCATCGAGTTCGGCATCGAGTGGGCGGCCCGCCAGCTGGGCGAGCACGTCGCGCAGGTCGTGTTCGGTCATGGGGCCGCCGTGGCTGCGCTGCCACAGGGCGCGCATGGCGTGGTCCAGGCTGCTGCCGTGCTGGCGCAGGGTCAAGTCCAGGCACAGGGCCACCAGTGCGCCTTTGGTGTAGTAGCTGACGGTGGCGTTGGGAGTGTTTTCTTGTACGCGGTAGAACTTGGTCCAGGCATCGAAGCTGGCCTGGGCCACGGTCTGCACCAGCCGTCCTGGGGTGTGGGCCACCTGGTTGATGGTTTTGGCCAGCAGTTGCAGGTAGGCGCTGGCGGGCAGCAGCCCGGCGCGGTGCAGCAGCAGGTCGTCGTAGTAGCTGGTGAAGCCTTCAAACAGCCACAGCAGTTCGGTGTGGTTTTCGCGGTCGAAGTCGATCTGGGCCAGCTCGGCAGGGCGCAGGCGCTTGACGTTCCAGGTGTGGAAGTATTCGTGGCTGATGAGGCCCAGCAGGCGGGTGTAGCCGTCGGTGGCGGTCAGTGCGGGCGGCAGTGGGGTGGGCGCGGCGCTCTGGCTTTCGGGGGTGG
>CALMMY010000283.1 GCA_937868695.1 uncultured Comamonadaceae bacterium | reverse complement strand
GCACGCCCTGTGTGCGTTCTGCCCACCTTGCCCAACGGAGATTCAGCCATGTCCACACCTCTGTCCCCCAGGCCATCCCTGGCTGCCCATTCACCTTCATCCACCAGCCAGGGTGGCCTGTCTGCCGGGTGGCCCTGGCCGGTGCGGCTGGCCAGCCGCTGGCTGGGTGGGCTGCACGCGGGGCTGGATGCGTTGCGTCCGCTGGCCGCGCTGGCGGCCCGGCTGTGGGTGGCGCAGGTGTTTTTTCTGGCGGGGCTGACCAAGCTGCGCGACTGGGGCACCACGCTCGACCTGTTTGCCTACGAATACCAGGTGCCGCTGCTGCCCCCGCCGGTGGCCGCCGTGCTGGGCACCGGGGCCGAGGTGCTGTTGCCGGTGCTGCTGGTGCTGGGCCTGGGCGGGCGGCTGGCCGCGCTGGGCCTGTCGGCAGTCAACGTGGTGGCCGTGCTCAGCCTGCCCGACATGCCCGATGCCGCTTTCCAGCTGCATGTGTTCTGGGGCAGCCTGCTGGCGGCCCTGGCCATCTACGGGCCAGGGCGCTGGTCGGTGGACTGCTGGCTGCACAGGCGCTGGGGTTGATGGTGTGTGGGGAGGCGTGCGGGATGGTGCGGCTGAAGGTTTGGCTGAATTACTCAATGGGCTGAGTAAAATTACTCAACCGATTGAGTAATTCCCCATGCCCATCACCATACAGCGCGCGCCCCTGCCTTCCCTGATTCAACGCCTTGCGGAGCCGCGCCGGTTTGTGCAGGTGGTGGCGGGGCCACGGCAGGTGGGCAAAACCACGCTGGTGCGCCAGGCGCTGGCCGCGCTGGCGGCGCAGCCTCAGGGGCACAGGCTGGCGCAGCACAGCGTCAGTGCCGATGCGCCGGGCAGCCAGCCCGCCGTGTGGCTGAGCATCCAGTGGGAGGTGGCCCGCGCACTCGCGGCCCAGGCCGGTGCCTGTGTGCTGGTGCTGGACGAGGTGCAGAAAATTCCCAACTGGACCGAATCGGTCAAGCGCCTGTGGGACGAGGACACCGCTGCCGGGCGCGATGTGCGGGTGGTGGTGCTGGGTTCGGCCCCGCTGCTGATTGCCCGTGGCCTGACCGAGAGCCTGGCCGGGCGGTTTGAAATCACCCGGCTGGGCCACTGGCGCTATGCCGAAATGCGCGAGGCATTCGATGTGTCGCTGGACGAGTTTGTGTTCTACGGGGCGTACCCCGGTGCGGCCTCCCTCACCGCCGACCCCGAACGCTGGGCCGCCTATGTGCGCGATGCCCTGATTGAAACCACCATCAGCAAAGATGTGCTGCAAATGACCCAGGTGCAAAAGCCCGCACTGCTGCGCCGGGTGCTGGATCTGGCCTGCCATTACAGCGGCCAGATGCTGAGCTACCAGAAAATGCTGGGCCAGCTGGACGATGCGGGCAACACCACCACCCTGGCGCATTACCTGCACCTGCTGGAGGGGGCGGGCATGGCCTGTGGCTTGCAGAAGTACATGGGCCAGGTGGTGCGGCAGCGGGCATCCAGCCCCAAGTTGCAGGTGTTCAACAACGCCTTGCTGGGGGCGGTGGCCGTGGGGGCGGGCGACACGCTGGCCTCGCTGCGCCAGCAGCCGCAGCACTGGGGCCGCTGGGTGGAGAGCGCGGTGGGGGCCGAGTTGCTGGCCCGCCACCTCACCCACAGCAGCACGCAGCCTTGCATCCACTACTGGAACGATGGCCAGCGCGAGGTGGACTATGTGCTGGCGCAAGGCGCTGGCTTGCTGGCGCTGGAGGTGAAAAGCGGCACACACACCGGCAATGTCAGCGGCCTGGATGCCTTCTGCGCCGCCCATCCCGCCGCCCGCCCGCTGGTGCTGGGCACGGGTGGCCTGCCGCTGGAGCTGTGGTTTGCCTCCGAGGCAGCGTTCTGAGCCAAGCGGAGTCGCCATGCCGCCCACCATTGCCCGCTTCACTTCCCGCCTCACCCCCGCCCGCTGGCGCATGCTGGGTGCCGTGATGCTGGGAGGTGTGGCTTTGTGGTTGCTGTGGTGGCCTGCTGCGGAGCCAGCCCGCTATGAGCTGCTGGCGGGTGGCCATGAGGTGAAAGACCACCGCACCGGCCTGGTGTGGCGCAGGTGTGCCGAGGGGCAGCGGTGGGACGGCACGCACTGCGCGGGCGAGGCGCTGCTGATGCCCCATCTGGTGGCCATTGCGCATGCCGCCAGCCAGCCCGGCTGGCGTTTGCCCACCATGCCCGAGCTGTACTCGCTGGTGGAGCCGGAGCGGCGCGATCCGGCGTTGGACGCGGCGGTGTTTCCCGATACGCCGCTGCACTGGTTCTGGACATCCACCGTCACCACCAGCCGGCTCACCCACGCCTGGCTGGTGCATTTTGGTGTGGGCCAGCCCAATTACGCCCTGCGCATGAACCATGTGCATGTGCGTCTGGTGAGGGAGTGAGGGCGGCGGATCAGCAATTCTCATTTTGACCAGGCGTGTGTGGTGGCATGCCGTTTCTTGCCTGGCTTTTGTGGTGACGAGCTGTTTCTC
>CALMMY010000282.1 GCA_937868695.1 uncultured Comamonadaceae bacterium | reverse complement strand
TGTCCGCCCCGGCCTCACCGTGCGTGTCAATGGCACGGATCAACCCCAAATCGCCTGGGTTCTGATCAGCCACGGCCCAAGTGGATTGGGTGCATGGCGGTCAGGCCAAAATCCAGCATCAAGAGTTTGTGGTCTACAGCAAATGCCCCCTGCAAACAGCGACGAATGCAACAACACATTGGCCCTCCCTGTACCTCCTGCATCTTTTGTACAGCGCCTGCCACAGGTGCTTGCGGCCAATGGTCAACCGCTGAACCCGGCTGTTGATACCAATCACTTTGATGATGTGGTGCGATTTCAGAAAATTGAAGAATTCATCGCTTCGACAGGGCGGGGTGCAAGAGACTGGCCAGAGGCAGTTGCGCCTGGTACACCTTCTGTCCCCTTCACCGCAGCCACCCTCGCCACTTCCGGGGTCACGTTCACAGGTTTTTCGTCCGGACAGCAAACCCTGACCATCCCTCCTGCCGCGCCCCCTCCTGGTACACCCGGCGTGACAGTGGCCGTTCAATCGGGCCAACAAATCACTATTGACAACTCAGCCAGCCCACCAGCTGGTTTGGGTGTGTGCCACAGCACCGGCATTTGCAATGCCACCAATGCCGAACTGAGCGGGGCCGAAACGCTCAGCTTCAAATTGGTGGATGCCACTGCCTACAAGCTGGGTGTGGCATTGAAGAATTTCACTCCGAGTGAGACCGCGCAGATCACCTTCAAGCTCAACGGCGTGCAGGTGGGGGCGGTCGTCAGCTGCACCGGCTCTTCCAATGCCATTGACCTCACGCCCACCGTGGCTTCGGCAGCGTTTGACGAGGTGGTTATCGGTGCGGGAGGGGCTTCCTCTTTTTTCATTGATGCCGTGCGTTTTTGCGATGCCAGCACTTCATGCGTTCCCTGACCCAGTGAGCACCGCCAGGCCATGAAAAAAGATTTTGAAGAAACCACGTTCCAACCCGACTCCGCGTTCGGCAAGCTGGGCAGGCACGATGCTGACTTTGCTGAAACCACCTTCGGGCAGGTGGCCCGGCGGCGCAAGTCCAAGCGGCGCGGCCAGCAGCTGATCGGCATCCTGATGCTGATGCTGGGCTACATGAGCCTGGCCGTCACCGCCGATACCGATTCCGGGTGGCTGTTGTTTCGGGTGGTGGCCGGTTTTGCCCTGCTGTTCGCCGGGTTTGCTGTGGCCATCGGCCCCATCATCGCTTCCATTTTTGGCGACCATGACTGAGCCTGGGGTCGCCCATGCGCAGCCGTTTCCCCTCCTGTGGGTCGAAGACGATCTGGCGCTGTCGGCCTGGCTGGCCGACTCACTGGCCGACGATGGCTGGCAGGTGCTGGTGGCGCATCAGCGGCCTGAGGCCATCCAGATCACAGAGCAAGCCGTACCCAAAAACCAGGCGTTTGTGGCCATCATCGACATGGGTTTGCCGCCTTTCCCCAGTTTGCCCGATGAGGGTTTGAAGCTGCTGGCGCACCTCCTGCGCGAGTGGCCGCTGCTCAAGGCCATTGTGCTGACGGGTCAGCACGATCATGCGGTGGGCCAGCAGGCCGTGCGGTTGGGTGCGTTTGATTTTTTGGCCAAACCAGCCAGCATGCAGTCGCTGCGGCAGGCTGTGCAGCGGGCCACCTGGTTTGCCCAGCGTGACCAGGAGCTGCTGGCGCAAGGCTGTCTGCATTTCTCCATGTCGGCACAGCTCAATGAAGGCCCGCGTGAGGTGGGGGATGGCGTGGCCGAGCAGCTTATCCGCCATGTGCTCAATACCTGTGGTTTCAATGTCACGCTGGCGGCCCGCACCCTGGGCCTGGAGCGAGAGCAGCTTTATTACCACATGAAAAAATTCGGCATACAGCGCCCGCTCGGGGGGCCAGAGGGCGGGGCAGACTCTGTACACGCAGCCGCATGAATCTTCTGCCTCTGCTGTTTGTGGGCCTGGGTGTGGTGCTGTTGCTGGCAGCCTGGGCGGTGTGGCACCAGGGGCGGCGCATACGTGAATGCGTGCGCGACCTCATGGCCCTGTCCGATGAGGGACATCCGATGGACTGGCCCCTGCAAGCCAGCAAGGTGCTGCGGCGTGCGGGCATCGGTGGCATGGCCTGGCAAGGCCAGTGGTTTGGTGACCCGGTGCAGGGCCAGTGGGGCAATCCCGCCAACCCCGACTGGACGGGGCTGACGCTGGAGGCGGGGCCAGATTGCAGCATTGAACTCAGTTGGGCAGGGCTGGCCCGCACCAACGAGGCGCGCGCCCTGGCGCTGGTGGTTGTGGATGTGTTTGTGCAAAGCTGGCTGTCGCGCATGCGCCAGCGTACCCAGGCGGTGGCCGTGGCCCTGGCCCAGCGTGCCCATGTGCATTTGTACTGGCAGCACGACATGCGCAACCTGGCCCAATGGGTGGGCCTGATGGCCGATGAATTTGGCTCAGCCAGCCCACAGCAGTTACCCCGGCTGGCACAGCGCCTGCAACAGCAGGCCCCGCTGGTGCTGGCCCGTGCGCAAAAGCTGCTGGCCGCCACCGAGGCCAGCGCCCCCGCAGCGGCTCCCACCCCCCTGCAACCTGCCCGCCCCGTGCTGGACGTGGTGGCCGAAGTCGCCCGGCTGGCGGGCCTGCCATTGGTGTGCGAACCTTCGGCAGAGGCCGAGGTTTTGCTGATCGGGCAGCCGCATGCCCGTGCCCTGGAGCGCACGCTGGACAACATTTTTTCCAACATTGCCCGCGATGGCACGGCCCGTGTGCAAGGCCGGGGTTTGCAGTTGACCTGGACGGTGCACGGCGACCAGTTTCGTGCGCGGCTGCTTACGCCGCATTTGTCGGCACCCTGGCCACAGCGGCCATTTGAGCCCATGCAGACAGCGGGTGGCTCTGGCCTGGGGCTCTACCAAGCCCGCCTCAGCCTGCGTGATGTGGGGGGCGAGCTGAGTGCAGAAGCCACACCCGAAGGCATTGCATTTGCCTGGCATGTGACTTTGTTGGCACAGCGTCAATTTTTTTGACATGGCAACCCGGCAAAACCAAGATGCTCAATGGCGGTTGAGGGTGACCAAGGGGGTCGCCTGAATGCTGAAAAAGGTTGATTCATGAAATCCATGTCACTGCGTGGCTCCCGCAAGGGCCAGTCCGGCTTCACGCTGGTTGAAATTGCAATCGTCCTCGTCATCATCGGCCTGCTGCTGGGCGGCGTGCTGAAAGGCCAGGAGCTGATCGAGAACGGCAGAGTAAAGAATGCGACAAACGATATGAATGGAATCGTTGCTGCATACAACAGCTATTTGGATCGTTACCGCCGCCTGCCAGGTGATGATGGTCCGGCGATCACTGATCTGACAAATCGTGGCGGTAGTTTTGCGTCTGTTACAGCATTCGGGAATAACGATGGTGTAATAACAGCCGCCGCCGCGAATACCTTCAACTCCGCTGCCGGTGAATCATTGGCATTTTTTCAACACCTGCGAGCTGCTGGATACCTTTCAGGTGATCCTGCTGCAGTAGCTGCAAATACCAATCCAACCAATGCTTGGGGCGGTCGCATTGGTATTGCCAACGTGGCCCTTCAAGGTCGAGCCTCTGCAAAGCTGCTTGTGTGTTTGAGCAATGTTCCTGGTAAAGCAGCTCGTGCACTTGATGCTCAATTGGATGATGGTGTAGGCGCTACTGGCAGTTTCCGTGCAACGGTCGGAACAGGCATCACGGTTCCAGTTGCTGCTGCTCTTGCTGCTCCCTATAACGATGATCAGACTTATACCGTTTGTCGTGATCTGAGCTGATCCAATAACTAGCGTAAAAAAACCGCCTTCGGGCGGTTTTTTAACGCCCAGTCTTTTCCTACCCCCTGCGCTACCATGCCCTGCATGGAAAAATTCTTCAACACCGCAGGCCCGAACCAGCCTGACATCCACTACACCCTCAGCCCCGTGCAGCGGGTGGACTGGCGCGAACTCTCCGGCCTGATGGCTGAACGCAAGTATTTCATCCTGCACGCACCGCGCCAGACAGGCAAAACCAGCTTGCTGATCAACCTGATGCACCACCTGAATGCCGAGGGGCATTACCGGGCGCTGTACGTCAACATTGAAGCCGCGCAGGCCGCCCGCAACGATGTGGCTGCTGCAATGGGTGCCATCGTGGGGGCGATGGCCAGTGCCGCCAGTTACTACTGGAAGGACGATACCCTGGCGGATTGGACGCGGGAGCGGTTGAAATCGGTGGATCGTCAAGACGCGCTGCGCTTGACGCTGGAGCATTGGTCTCGCACCAGCGCCAAACCGCTGGTGGTGTTTTTTGACGAAGTGGATGCGTTGGTGGGCGACACGCTCATTTCGCTTTTGCGCCAAATCAGGGCGGGCTACGCCCAGCGCCCGGAGGCTTTTCCGCAGTGCATGGTGCTGTGCGGCGTGCGCGATGTGCGCGACTACCGCATACACCGCAGTGATGGCGAGATCATCACCGGCGGCAGCGCCTTCAATATCAAAAGCGAATCCATCCGCCTGGGCGATTTCACCCAGGCAGACGTGGCCGCGCTGCTGCAACAGCACACCGATGCAACGGGGCAGACTTTTGAAAGTGGCGTGCTGGACGAAATATGGGCCGATACGCAAGGCCAGCCCTGGCTGGTGAACGCACTGGCTTACGAAGCCTGCTTCAGAAAAACCGGGCAGCTCGACCGCAGCCAGCCGGTTACGGTGGAGCTGATGCGCCAGTCACGTGAGCGCCTGATTCTGCGGCGCGATACCCACCTGGATCAGCTGGCTGACAAACTGCGCGAAGACCGCGTGCGCCGGGTGATTGAACCCATGCTGCAAGGTGCAGACTTGCCCGTTGATGTGCCGGATGATGACCGCCAATACTGCATTGACCTGGGGCTGATTGCCCGGCGCGACCGCAAGCTGCAAGTGGCCAACCGCATTTACCGCGAAGTGCTGCCGCGTGAACTCACTTCCATCGTGCAAGACAGCCTGCAAGGCCAGGCCGATCAGCCTTGGTACATACAGCCCGACAAGCGCATGGACATGGACAAGCTGCTGGATGCTTTTCAGCAGTTCTTCCGCGAGAACGCACAAAGCTGGCTGGAGCGGTATGCCTACAAGGAGGCCGGGCCGCAGTTGCTGTTGCAGGCGTTTTTGCAGCGCATTGTCAACGGCGGCGGGCGCATCGCGCGGGAATACGGGCTGGGCATGGGGCGCACCGACCTATTTTTGCAGTGGCCTTTGACCGCGCAAGGCTTCACTGGCCCCATGCAGCAGGTGGTGCTGGAGCTGAAAATCCAGCACAAGGGCAGGGCGGCCACGCTGGCAGCGGGGCTTGAGCAAACGGCCCGCTACGCTGACCAGTGCGGGGCCGACAGCGCGCACCTGCTGATTTTTGACCGCGACCCACAAACCCCGTGGGACGACAAAATTTACCGCCAGCAGCACACACACGGTGGGCGTGTGATCAAGGTGTGGGGCATGTGAAAAGCAGTTTGGTGCATAGAAACGACTGCACACAAAAATGGTGCAGACATCGTGCCACCTGGCTTGGATTTATGGGGTGCAACACCTAAAATTACCGGGCCGGTCATGTGACTTGCGCATGTTTTTTTAAGGTCATTTCATGAATTTCTTGGATGCTGCCGTGCATTGGATGAGCAATGGACTGGTGGAAACAAGCTGGTGGCAGATCGTGCTGATCACACTGGCGCTCACTCACATCACGATTGCCAGCGTCACCATTTTTCTGCACCGCCACCAGGCGCACCGGTCGCTGGATTTGCATCCCATTCCGTCGCATTTTTTCCGGTTCTGGTTGTGGCTGACCACGGGTCAGGTCACCAAAGAATGGGCATCCATTCACCGCAAGCACCACGCCAAGTGTGAGCAGGAAGGTGATCCGCACAGCCCGGTGGTGTTTGGCATCAAAAAGGTGCTGACCCAAGGCTATGAGTTGTACCGTGCCGAAGCTGTAAACCAGGACACCATGCGCAGATACGGGCACGGCACGCCCGATGACTGGATCGAGCGCAACCTGTACACCCGCTTTTCCACGCTGGGTGTGGCGCTGATGCTGGTGGTGGATGTGGCGTTGTTCGGTGCCATTGGCATCACAGTGTGGGCGGTGCAGATGCTGTGGATTCCCATCACGGCGGCTGGCATCATCAACGGCCTGGGGCACTATTGGGGGTACCGCAACTTTGAAGCGGTGGATGCCAGCACCAATGTCTCCCCCTGGGGCATCCTGATTGGCGGGGAAGAGCTGCACAACAACCACCACACCTATCCCACATCGGCCAAGCTGTCGGTCAAACCCTACGAGTTTGACATTGGCTGGGTATATATCCGTTGCATGGAAATGGTCGGTTGGGCCAAGGTGCGCAAAACGGCACCCCATCTGGTGCTGGGTGATGTGAAACCCGTGGCCGATGAAAAAACGCTGGAAGCCATCATTGCCAACCGCTATGAGGTGATGGCCGCGTTTGCCCGTGAAATGCGCCGCGCATGCAAGGCCGAGATGGCAGCAGCCCGCACACGCCGAGCAGACATGCAGGCGCTGGAAGTGGCCCGCCGTTGGCTGCACCGCGATGATGAGAAGGTGCCCGTTGAGTTGCGCCCCAAGCTGGCGCAGGTGAGGGCCGACCACCCTGTTCTGGAGCAAATGCACACCATGCGTGAAGAGTTGCGTCAGTTGTGGTCCAGCACCACCGCCACCCGCGAGCAATTGGCTGCTGACTTGCAAGCCTGGTGCAAACGCGCTGAAAACAGCGGCATTGCGGCCCTGAAAGAGTTGTCCTACACACTCCGGGCGGCCAAAGCCTGATGAGTTTGCTGCCCCCCTTTGCCGGATGGCCGGGCAGGGGGCAACAAAAAAGCCGCTGGGACACAGCGGCTTTTTTGTTGGTCAATTGAAGTGAATCACTTCAGTTTGATTTCCTTGTACTCGACGTGCTTGCGAGCCTTGGGGTCGAACTTCATGAAGCTCAGCTTTTGGGGCGTGGTCTTCTTGTTCTTGTTGGTGGTGTAGAAGTGGCCGGTACCCGCAGTGGATTCCAGCTTGATTTTTTCGCGTCCGCCTTTGGTTGCCATGATCGGTTCCTTTCAGTATCAGGCTTGGCCGCGTGCGCGCAGATCTGCGAGCACGGCTTCAATGCCGTTTTTGTCGATCAGGCGCAGAGCAGCGCTGGAAACGCGCAAACGCACCCAACGGTTTTCGCTCTCCACCCAGAAACGGCGGTATTGCAGGTTGGGAAGGAACCGGCGCTTGGTTTTGTTGTTGGCGTGGGAAACGTTGTTTCCCACCATGGGCTTCTTGCCCGTTACATCGCAGACGCGTGCCATGAGGACACTCCGATAAACATCAAACAGCTGTCGCAGCGGGGCACTGTTCAGGTTTGTCCTGTCAGTGCCTGGCGTTTCAGCCTCACCTCGCCAAGAAAAAGGGTGGCGGTAACCCTGCGGGTTGTGAACCCATGAAACCACGCGAGCAGTTTCGATTCGCTTGGTCTGCTGTGCCCCGAAAAAAGCAACAGCAAATTCAGCAAAGCCCGCGATTATATCCAGACGCGCCGGATGCTCAGGCTCCGGCCTGTTCCAGGAACCGCTGTGCATCCAGCGCAGCCATGCAGCCTGTGCCTGCGCTGGTGATGGCCTGGCGGTAAATGTGGTCTTGCACATCACCGGCGGCAAACACGCCTGGCACGCTGGTCATGGTGGCCAGGCCGTTGTTGCCCGAGCGGGTGACGATGTAGCCGTCTTTCATCTCCAGCTGGCCTTTGAAGATGTCGGTGTTGGGCTGGTGGCCGATGGCAATGAAGCAACCCTGTACCGCCACCTCGTCGGTGGCGCCGGTCTGTACGTTTTTCAGGCGCACGGCGTTCACACCTTTGGCATCGCCCAGCACTTCGTCCAGCACACAGTGGGTGCGCAGTTCAATTTTTCCGGCGGCCACCTTTTCCATCAGGTGATCGACCATGATGGCTTCGGCCTTGAAGGTGTCGCGCCGATGTACCAGCGTGACCTTGCTGGCAATGTTGGACAGATAGAGGGCTTCTTCCACGGCGGTGTTGCCGCCGCCCACCACAGCCACGGGTTGGCCACGGTAGAAGAAACCGTCGCAGGTGGCGCAGCCGCTCACACCTTTGCCCATGAAGGCTTCTTCAGACGGCAGGCCCAGGTACTTGGCCGATGCGCCCGTGGCAATGATGAGGGCATCGCAGCTGTACTGGCCGCTGTCGCCCGTCAGTACAAAGGGGCGTTGGCTGAGGTCAACGGCATTGATGTGGTCGAACACCATTTCGGTTTTGAAGCGTTCGGCATGCTCCATGAATCGCTGCATCAGTTCCGGGCCTTGCACACCGTTCACATCGGCAGGCCAGTTGTCCACTTCGGTGGTGGTCATGAGCTGGCCACCTTGGGCCATGCCTGTGATCAGGGTGGGGGCCAGGTTGGCGCGAGAGGCATAAATGGCGGCTGTGTAGCCCGCAGGGCCTGAGCCGAGGATGAGAACTTTAGAATGCTTCATGGTGCGTCCTGGTTGAGTGCGGTTGTCCGCTGTGTTTTTGGCCAAGCGGCCTTCTCTTTGAAAGAATGAAGATGTCCATTTTGTCCAATTTTGAACTGATCCGTCGGGTTCCGTTGTTTTCGACTCTCACACCTGCCCAGGCTGAATCGGTTGCGCAGGCGGTGGTCAAGCAACGCTTCAAGCGCGGCGATGTGATCGTGGAGCAAGGAAAGAAGTCGAATTTTCTGGCCATCTTGCTCACAGGGCGCGTGCGTGTGTTGACCGCTGATGAGCGTGGCCGCGAGGTGATTCTGGCCACATTGGGTGCGGGCGACTACCTGGGTGAAATGAGCCTGATTGACAATCAGCCCCACTCTGCCACCGTGCGCGCTGAAATACAGACAGATGCCCTCATTCTGGGGCGTGCCGAATTTGCCCGCTGCCTGCCTGAAAACACCTCAATGGCATATGCTGTCATGAAGGGATTGGTGCAACGGTTACGGCAGGCTGACCGCACCATCGAGTCATTGGCTTTGATGGATGTGTACGGTCGGGTGGGGCGTGTTCTCAAAGAATCGGCCAAAGAAGAGTCGCCTGGGCGCTGGGTGATTGAGGGCAAAGTATCGCGGCAAGACGTGGCCAAGATGATCGGGGCCTCACGCGAAATGGTCAGCCGTGTCATCAAGGATTTGGAGGACAGGGGCTTCATCGAGACTATGCCCGATGGCAGGACGGTCATTCACGACAGCCTGATTCGCCCGTGATCTGCACAGCGTGAATCGATGACGTATTCAATCAACACCCTCAACGCGGATCGCGCAGCGGCTCCACCCTCCGGACTGGGCAAGTTTGCGCATGAGTTGGCGCTGCTTGGTGGTCTGGTTTTGCTTCTGTTTGGCCTGATGTCCATGCTGACCTATGCACAGTCCGATGCGGCATGGTCCACCACAGGCAATGGGTTGGGCACACGCAACTGGGGTGGCAGGCTGGGAGCCATGTTGTCAGACGGGGGGTATTTCCTGTTTGGTTTTTCAGTGTGGTGGCTTTATCTGGCTGGGATGCGGGCATGGTTTTCTTCGCTTGCACGCTGGCTGAGGGCCGAACCGGCCAGTCAGCGCGATGCTGTGCATTTTGTGTCTGGGCGTTGGGTGTGGCTGCAATCTCCACCGGTGCGGCGTTTGACTTTCTGGCTCATGCTCGCGGCACTGTTGGCCGCCAGCGTGGTGCTGGAATGGGGGCGTTTGTACCGCTTTGAGGTGTGGTTGCCTGACCACTCTGGTGGTGTGTTTGGTCAATGGTTGGGCCCGCTGGCCCAGCGTTGGCTGGGGTTCACCGGCTCGGCGTTGGTGGCCATTACGGTGGCGGTCATGGCCGCTGGTGGTGTGTTCGGTTTTTCCTGGGGGCATTGGGCCGAATGGCTGGGAAAAAAGCTGGAGGATTTCTGGCAGTTCACCATTGAACGCCGCAATGCCTTTTTGGATATGCGCATTGGCAAGGCCGCAGCACGTACCCGTGAACACACGGGTGGCAACGGATGGATGCCCGCACCGACGAACACTTCAGACGCGGTGGCTGAACAGCCTGCGGTTGCGGCCTCGGTGGCCAGTACCGTTGCAAGCCCTGTTTCTGTCCCTGTTGCCCCAGTCGTGGCGGCCAGTCCCGCTCCGGTGATGCCTGTACCCAGTACTCTGGTAGCCGATGCAGACAAAGAGGCAGATGGGGCCGATATCTTTGCCAGTTCAGAGGTTGCCCGTCCGCCGACTCTGCCTGAAAAACAGCTTGAAGATGGCATTCCGGCCTGGTTGGCCGAGCCTGCACCGCCACTCCCATCCATGCCAACGGTGGATCGGCATGTGCCAGAGCGGATTGAGCCTGTGTTGCACGACGACTTTGACCATGTTCCTGTTGCTGCGATGCCATTGCCTGCATCCGTTGCCGTACCCGTGCTTCTACCCGACCCTGTGCCGGTACCTGCGCTTGCTCCTGTATTGGCACCCCTGCCTCTGCCACCGCAACCTGCCCCGGTGGCCGTGCCTGTGCGTGTTGCCGATACGGCGGATGAAAGCGATGCTCATCTGCCCCAGGTGAGCCTGCTGGATGGCCCTTTGCTCCATCAAAACACGGTGGCCCCTGAAACGCTGGAAATGACCAGCCGCCTCATCGAGAAAAAGCTCAAAGACTTCGGTGTGGAGGTGTACGTGGTGGCTGCCACGCCTGGCCCTGTGATCACCCGCTATGAAATTGAACCAGCCACAGGGGTGAAAGGCTCGCAGGTGGTCAACCTGGCCAAAGACCTGGCACGCTCACTCAGCCTGGTGTCCATCCGGGTGATCGAGACCATTCCCGGCAAAAACATCATGGCGCTGGAGTTGCCCAATGCCAAGCGCCAGACCATCCGCCTGAGCGAAATTCTGGGCTCTCCGGTGTACACCGATGCCAAAAGCCTGTTGACGATGGGCCTGGGCAAGGACATCGGTGGCCAGCCGGTGGTGGCTGATTTGGCCAAAATGCCGCACTGTCTGGTGGCTGGCACCACGGGGTCGGGCAAATCAGTCGGCATCAACGCCATGATTTTGAGCCTGTTGTACAAGGCCAGCGCCCATGATGTGAGGCTGATGCTGATCGACCCCAAAATGCTGGAGCTGAGTGTCTATGAGGGCATTCCGCATCTGCTGTGCCCCGTGGTCACCGACATGAAGCACGCAGCCAACGGCCTGAACTGGTGTGTGGCCGAGATGGAGAAACGCTACAAACTCATGAGCAAAATGGGTGTACGCAATCTGGCTGGTTTCAACGCCAAAATTGACGATGCCACAGCCAGGGGTGAGTTGATTGGCAACCCTTTCAGCCTCACGCCCGAGCAGCCCGAGCCGCTGGACAGGCTGCCGCACATCGTGGTGGTGATCGACGAACTGGCCGACCTGATGATGGTGGTGGGCAA
>CALMMY010000281.1 GCA_937868695.1 uncultured Comamonadaceae bacterium | reverse complement strand
GCTGGGCGCATCCCGCCTGGGCAGCACCCGCCTGATCGACAACCTGGAGTTCTGACCGCCGCTCGCAGCGGGGTCGGGTCACTCACACACCGGCAATCACGCCACAGGCGACGCGCTTGCCCGAGTTGCCTGCGGGTTGAGAGCGGTAGTCATCCGGGTCGGCATGCACCACCAGGCTGCGTCCGACGATGCCCATGGGGCCTTTGTCCAGTGTCAGCATGTCCACCTCGGCGCGGTAGGTGGCGCGGCCAGCCGCATCGGCCACGAGATTGGGTAAATCACCCGCATGGCGCTCGGGGCCGTGGTGGTGGCCATGACCTTTGCCAGCAGGATTGAAATGGCCCTTGGCGCTGGAAGCATCGGCGGCGCTGCAATCACCCACCTCATGCACATGGAAGCCGTGCTCACCGGGGGTGAGTCCAGTCAGGCTGGCTTCAATCCGCACTTTGTTGGCCACCTGGGTGAGTGTGACTGTGCCAGCTACCGTGCTGCCGGAACGGGCTTCCAGCTTGGCCTGGGCACGGGGGCCTGCGCTGGGGTTGACGGCACACGCGGCCAGCAAGGCGGTGGCACAGAGGGCAGTAACAGATGCAACGACGTGGGTCATGACAGAACTCCTGGTTGGGGAGAGTCATTCTGAAGCAAACCGGCATCGCATACCGGCTCCCCACAGGTAAACCAGGAAAAAACGCCCGGTTCAGCCAACCAGTTCCGGCTTGGCATCGCGCCCCATCAGCGCGGCCACGGCCTGTGCGGGGCGGGTGCGACCATCCAGCAGATCGACCACGGCCTGGACAATGGGCATGTCCACACCCAGATGCTGTGCGCGTTGCAGCACGGTGCGGGCGCTGTACACGCCCTCGGCCACATGGCCCAGAGAATCCACGGCTTGCGCCAGCGTCATGCCGGTGGCCAGCAGCTGGCCCACCCGGCGGTTGCGGCTGAGGTCGCCGGTGGCGGTCAGCACCAGATCGCCCAGGCCGCTGAGGCCCATGAAGGTTTCGGTGCGTGCGCCCAGGGCTGTGCCGAGACGGGTCATTTCAGCCAGACCACGGGTGATGAGGGCCGCGCGGGCGTTGAGGCCCAGCTGCAAGCCATCGCACAGGCCGGTGGCCACGGCCAGCACGTTTTTGACGGCCCCGCCCACCTCCACACCCACCAGATCGTCGTTGGCGTACACACGCAACGTGGGGCTGTGGAAGGCACTGACCAGGGCTTCACGCACCTGTGCATGGCCGCTGGCGGCCACCAGCGCGGTGGGCTGGCCGTTGGCCACTTCCTGGGCAAAACTGGGGCCACTCAGGGCACCTGCCAGCAAGTCCGGTGCCACCTGGGCCTGCACCTCGTGCGGCATCAGCCCCTGGCCAGCGGTGGCCGAGGCCTCGAAACCTTTGCACAACCAGACCACAGGCACGCGGATACCAGCCAATGCCTGCAAAGTGGTACGCAATGCGGCCGTGGGTGTGGAGACGATGATCAGGTCGGCACCCGCCGCCAAGCCCGAGACAGACAGGGAGCCTGACGGCCAAGTCCGGACATGCAATGCATCAGGAAAGGCATGGCCAGGCAAATACCGCAGGTTGCAGCGGCTGGCCTGCATGGCCTGGGCCTGGGCGGCATCGCGTGCCCACAGCTCAACACGGTGCCCCGCTGGATGGCGAGCGGCACCGATGGCCAGTGCCGTGCCCCAGGCCCCTGCGCCAAGAAAAACAATTTTCATAGCTGGAAATGTCTATCCATCAAGCGCAGAAAGCCGTAGTCCATTCCAAAATTACTGCATCGCTCCGGCGGCCTGGGCCTGTTGCTGCTCGTACATGGCCTGGAAGTTGATTTCGGTCAGGTGAACGGGCGGGAAGCCTGCGCGGCTGATCAGGTCGGCCACGTTGGCACGCAGGTAGGGGTACACGATCTGGGGGCAGGCAATGCCCATGATGGGGCCCATCTGCTCGTCGGGCAGGTTGCGGATTTCAAAAATACCGGCTTGTTTGCACTCGGCCAGGAACACGGTTTTTTCACCGATTTTGGTGTGAACGGTGGCGGTCACGGCCACTTCGTACACGCCTTCGGCAGCAGGCTCGGCAGACACGGCCAGCTGGATGTCCACGCTGGGCTGCTCTTGAACCAGCAGGATGGCGGGGGAATTGGGCTGCTCCAGCGAAGCCTCTTTCAGATAGACGCGCTGGATTTGGAACACGGGCTCAAGGGCTTCGGACATGGGAGTCTTTCAGTGAAATAAGAAGGAGAAAACACAGCAAACAATGTGCGCTGGCACAGACACAGGCAGCCACCAAGCTGCAACCGGCCACACAAACAGGGCCAAGGGGGATACCCACCGGGGAACGGCGGATTATGTCAGCAGCCCCCGCGTGCCCGACCGGGGCTTTCAGGCGTTGAGCAAGGGCAGCAGCCCGCCACGGGCATCCAGGTCGTGCAGGTCATCGCAGCCACCCACATGGGTATCGCCAATGAAAATCTGCGGCACGCTGGTGCGCCCGGTAATGCGGGTCATTTCGGTGCGGAGGGCTGGTTGCAAGTCCACCCGGATTTCTTCCATGGCCGTCACACCGCGTTCACGCAGCAAGCTGCGGGCACGGATGCAATAGGGACAGGTGGCGGTGAGGTAGATTTTGACGGCTTGCATGCTTTCAGCCTTTGTCCACGGGCAGGCTGGCCTCGCGCCAGGCCTTCATGCCGCCATCCAGCGACTGGGCTTGTTCATAGCCCAGTTTTTTGGCGGTGGCCACGGCTTTGCCGGAACGGATGCCACTGGCGCACACCAGAATGACAGGCAGGTTTTTGTTCTTCACCGCAGCGGGCAGCTTGGCTTCGAGCTGCGACAGGGGAATGTTTTTGGCCGCACCGATGTGACCGGCAGCAAACTCATCGGGCTCGCACACATCGATCACCACTGCTTTTTCGCGGTTCATCAGCATGACCGCATCGGTCGGGCTCAGCCCGCCAGCACCGACTTTGGAGAGGCCAGGCCACATCAGCATGCCCCCGGAAGCCAGTGCAATGGCCAGCAGCGGCCAGTTATCCACAAAAAAGTTCATACAGGAGGTTCCAGTTTCAATATAAAGACAGCTTGGCACAGCGCCGGTAGTGTGTCGAGGAGACGTTAACCTCTGATTCTAAAATGCAGGGCCCGCTGACCGGGCAACCCCGGCTTATTCACTGTCGGCCTTGCCCACCCAGCCCAGCATTCTTCAACCCCCGCTCCACTTCAATCCCATGTACAAACTCGTGCTCATCCGCCACGGTGAATCCACCTGGAACCTCGAAAACCGCTTCACCGGCTGGACCGATGTCGATCTGACCCCCACCGGCGTGGAACAGGCCCGCAACGCAGGCCGCCTGCTCAAGGCCGAGGGCTATGAATTCGATGTGGCCTACACCAGCGTGTTGAAGCGCGCCATCCGCACCCTTTGGCTGGCGCTGGACGAGATGGACCGCACCTGGCTGCCCGTGGTCAAAGCCTGGCAGCTGAACGAGCGCCACTACGGCGGCCTGCAAGGTCTGAACAAGGCCGACATGGCCAAGCAGTACGGCGACGAGCAAGTGCTGATCTGGCGCCGCAGCTACGACACCCCGCCTCCAGCCCTGGAAGCCAACGACCCGCGCAGCGAACGTGGCGATGCCCGCTATGCGGCACTGCAACCCGAGCAGATTCCGCTGACCGAATGCCTGAAAGACACCGTGGCCCGCGTGATCCCCTTCTGGAACGAGCGCATGGCTCCCGCCATCCAATCGGGCCAGCGCCTGGTGGTGGCCGCCCACGGCAACAGCATCCGTGCGCTGATCAAGTACCTGGACGGCATTTCCGACACCGACATCGTCAACCTGAACATCCCCAACGGCATTCCGCTGGTGTACGAGCTGGACGACAACCTCAAGCCCATCCGCAGCTACTACCTGGGTGATGCCGAAGCCGCCGCCAAGGCCGCTGCCGCTGTGGCCAGCCAGGGCAAAGCCTGATTTTTTGCCAACAGGGGTTTTGCGGGAACCGCCCCTGGCCAGGGCGGCTCTGAGGCGTATATTCAGCCAACTTATTTTCCGAAGGTGTCATTCATGGGGCAAAAGCTCAAAATTGCGGGTTGGGTCACGGTGGGCGCACTGGCCGGTGCCCTGACCACCGTGCAACTGCAAGCCACGGCCAGAGGAGCATTGGCTCCGCTGCCGCTGGAAGAATTGCAGCAACTGGCGGCGGTGTTCGGCATGGTCAAGTCCGACTATGTGGAGCCGGTGGATGACAAGAAGCTGATTTCCGAAGCCATCTCCGGCATGGTGGCCAGCCTGGACCCGCACTCGCAGTATTTCGACAAGAAGTCGTTCAAGGAATTCCGCGAAGGCACCAGCGGCAAGTTTGTGGGCGTGGGCATCGAAATCACGATGGAAGACGGTCTGGTCAAAGTGGTGTCGCCCATTGAGGGTTCTCCTGCCTTCCGCGCCGGCCTCAAGACCAACGATCTGATCACCAAGATTGACGACACCGCCGTCAAGGGTCTGAGCATCAACGATGCCGTCAAACGCATGCGTGGCGAGCCCAACACCAAGGTGCAACTGACCATTCTGCGCCGCGAAGAAAACCGCACCTTCACCGTCACCATCACCCGCGAGGAAATCAAGACACAAAGCGTCAAGTCCAAGGTGGTGGAGCCGGGCTACGGCTGGCTGCGCATTTCCCAGTTCCAGGAGCGCACGGTCGATGACGTGGCCCGCAAGCTGGAAGACATGGCCAAGGCCGACCCGAAAATGAAGGGCCTGGTGCTGGATCTGCGCAACGACCCCGGTGGCCTGCTGGATGCGGCGGTGGCCATTTCAGCCATGTTCCTGCCTGAAGGGGTCACGGTGGTGTCCACCAACGGCCAGCTGGAAGAAAGCAAGTTTGTTTACAAAGCCTCGCCCCAGTTCTACCAGCGCCGGGGCGGCCCCGATCTGGTCAAGCAGCTCACGCAGGCCACGGGCGGCCTGTACAAAACCCTGCCCATCGTGGTGCTGGTGAACGAAGGCTCCGCTTCGGCCAGTGAAATCGTGGCCGGTGCGTTGCAAGACCACAAACGCGCCACCATCATGGGCAGCCAGACTTTTGGCAAAGGCTCGGTGCAGACCGTGCGCCCGCTGGGGCCGGACACCGGCATCAAACTCACCACCGCACGCTACTACACACCCAGCGGCAAAACCATCCAGGCACGCGGCATCGTGCCCGATGTGATGGTGGACGAAACCGAAGAAGGCAACCTGTTCTCGGCCCTGCGCACCCGCGAAGCCGACCTGACCAAGCACCTGAGCAACGGCAACGGCACCGACAAGGCGGCCACCGAAGCTGAAAAAGCCTCTGAAAAAGTGGCGGAACAGCAGCGCGAACAAGAACGCGAAAAAGCCCGCCTGCGCCTGGAAGAAGAAAACCGCAAAAACCCCGGTGGCCGACTGCTGCCCGAGTTTGGCAGCGACAAAGACTTCCAGCTCCGCCAGGCACTCAACCAGCTCAAGAACCAGCCTGTGCTGGTCAGCAAAACACTGACCGAGCGCAAGGAAGAGAAAAAAGACAACTGAGCCACCTCACCGCATGGACGACACCCAACTGCTGCGCTACTCGCGCCACATCCTGCTTGACGAACTGGGCATAGAAGGCCAGGAAGCCCTGCTCAGCGCCAGCGTGCTGATGGTGGGTGCCGGTGGCTTGGGCAGCTCTGCCGGGCTGTATCTGGGCAGCGCCGGGGTGGGCAAGCTGACGGTGGTGGACCATGATGTGGTCGATGCCACCAACCTCCAGCGCCAGGTGGCCCACACCCTGGAGCGCATCGGCCAGCCCAAAGCACTGTCCTTGCTGACGGCCATTGCCGCCATCAACCCCGATGTGAACGTGGTGCCCGTGACACAGCGTGCCGATGCGGCGCTGCTGGCCACACTGGTGGCCCAGGCCGATGTGGTGCTGGACTGCACCGACAACTTCGCCACCCGCCACGCCATCAACCGGGCCTGCTTTGCGCTGGGCAAACCACTGGTGTCGGGTGCGGCCATCCGGCTGGACGGCCAATTGAGTGTGTACGACCCGCGCGATGCCGCCTCGCCCTGCTATGCCTGCGTGTTCCCGGAAAACTCGGGCGTGGAAGAAACCCGCTGCGCCACGATGGGCGTGTTCGCGCCGCTGGTGGGCATCATCGGCACCATGCAGGCCGCCGAAGCGCTCAAGCTGGCCAGTGGCATGGGCTCGCACATGGCCGGGCGGCTGCTGATGCTGGATGGCCGCCGCATGGAGTGGACCGACATCCGCCTGCCCCGCCTGCCCGCCTGCCCGGTGTGCGGCACACGGCACACCGGCTGAGACCACTCACGCACCGGCAGCAGGTGCGGCAGCCTGGCAGCCTCACTCCGCCACGCTGTCGGGCGGCAAGCCGCTGGCCAGGGCTGCCAGCAACTCAACCAGCGAGGCATCCAGCTGTGCCAGCAACCCATCCAGCACCGGGCGCGGCTGTGCCTCGTGGATGGCCTGTTCCAGCGCTTGGGCATGCTCGGGCACACCGACGGCGGCAATCTGGGCCGCCACGCCTTTGAGCGAATGCACCTGCCGTTCGGCGGTGGACAGATCGCCCGCATCCAGTGCCTGCCTGACTTGGGCCACCGTGTCGCCACGGCTGGCCAGAAAACGGCGCAGCATGGCCAGGTAGAGCTTGCGCACCCCCATCGCGCGGGCCAGGCCCAGCCGGGTGTCCAACCCGGCCAGGCCGGTGAGCCAGTCGGGGGCGGGACTGGCGGGGGGCTGCGTCGGCGCGGGTTCCGCCATTTCCAGCGCGGCGATGGCCTGGCGCAACGTGGCCAAGGTGTCGGCACGCTGTGCTGGCGAGAGACTGGCCACATCCAGCACCATGTGCAGACCGGGCTGGTCGCAGCGGATGGGGCACAGGGCCCGTGCAGTGTGCTGCGTGCGCAACCCCTGTACCGCATAGGCTGCAATCGGCTCGGCAAACCCCTTGACGACCACGGGCTCACGGGCCACCGCCTCAATGTCATCCTGCACCAGGGCATGGGTTTCGCTGGAAATCAGAATTTCACCGGGGGCAGCGGCCTGCTCCAGCCGGGAGGCCAGGTTCACCTCGCGACCGATGATGGTGTAGTCCATGCGCAGGTGGCTGCCGAAGTTGCCCACATCGCACACACCCGAGTTGATGCCCATGCGGATATCAAAATGCTTGTGTATGCCCTGTGCCCGCCAGCGGGCATGCAAAACCGGCATGCGGGCCTGCATGGCCAGCGCCATGCGCACGCACTGCAACGCATCTTCGCGCACGCCCAGCGTATGCGGATCGCCAAAAAAAATCAGGATGGCATCGCCGACAAACTTGTCGAGCGTCGCCCCGTATTCGGCGGCAATCTGCGACATGTCCTCGAAATAGCTGTTGAGCAGCAGCGTCACTTCTTCAGGCTGCCACTGCGCGGTGGCGGCTGTGAAGTTGCGGATATCCGAAAAAAACACCGTCAGTTTCTTGCGCTGGGTGCGGATTTCGGCCTGGCGTGAGCCGTCAAACAGCGACTGGTACACCTGCGGAGCCAGGTAGCGCGAAAGCTGCTCGGACAGGTTTTTCAGCCGCCTGGCATTGGCACTGCGCTCCAGATGCGCCTTGAGGCGGGCCAGCAAAATGGGCGGGCTGACGGGCTTGGTCACATAGTCGATGGCCCCCATGTCCAGCCCGCGCTGCTCTTCCTGCGCACTGCTCAGGGCAGTGAGAAAAATGACCGGAATGTCGGCGGTGCGCGGGTCTTGGCGCAAGCGCAACAGCACCTCGTAACCATCCATGTCCGGCATCAGCACGTCCAGCAAGATGAGGTCGGGGCGCGGAGCCAGGGCCGCCAGGCGCAAGCCATCGGTGCCCGATGCGGCACTGATCACCTGGTACCGATCCTGCAACAGCGTGGACAGGAAAAACCGGATGTCGTCTGTATCTTCGACCACCAAAATGCAGGCCCGCTGCTGTGCAGCGGGCCGCAACGGAGGTGTGGAAACAGTCATGCCCGGATTGTCGCACCACCGTTGCCACGCACGCCCCGTGCCCTGCGCCACAGCCGCCCCATCCACTGGGCCAGATCGTCCACGTAGGTGAACACCGCCGGTATCACCAGCAGGCTCAGGAAGGTGGAGGTGATGAGACCACCAATCACGGCCACCGCCATCGGCGAGCGGAACGACGAATCCGCCGCGCCCCAGCCCACGGCAATGGGCAGCATGCCCGCGCCCATGGCCAGCGTGGTCATGATGATGGGGCGGGCCCGTTTGTGGCAGGCATCCAGCAGCGCGTCGAAACGCGACATGGGGGCCACCACCGGATGCCCGTCCGCACCGTCATGGCCCCGGCGGGCCACGATGGCGTACTCCACCAGCAGGATGGAGTTTTTGGTGGCAATGCCCATCAGCATGATGAGACCGATGAGAGACGGCATGGAAAAGCTCTTGTCCGCCACCAGCAGCCCCACAAATGCACCGCCCAACGACAGCGGCAGCGCCGCCAGGATGGTGACGGGGTGCAAAAAGTCTTTGAACAGCAGCACCAGCACGATGTAGATGCACAGCACCCCCGTCAGCATGGCCAGGCCGAAGCTGGCAAACAGCTCGCCCATCACCTCGGCATCGCCCACCTCCACCACCTTCACGCCGGGAGGCAGGCTCTTCATGGCGGGCAGGTCCTGCACCATGCGCGTCACATCGCCCAGCGGCATGCCCGACAGCTCCACCTCCATGTTGACGTTGCGCGAGCGGTTGTAGCGGTCGATCACCGCCGGGCCGCTGGCCAGCTCCAACCTGGCCACCTGGCTGACCATGACCGGGCCGTGGGTGCCCGCCACCGTCAGCCGCCCCAGCAAGTCCATGTCCTGGCGGGAGGCGCTGGCCAGCTTGACGACGATGGGCACCTGGCGCTGGGCCAGGTTGAGCTTGGGCAGGGCCGCGTCGTAGTCGCCCAGGGTGGCGATGCGCAGCGTGTCGGCAATGGCCGCTGGGGTCACGCCCAGGTCGGCGGCGGCGGCAAAGTCGGGCCGAATGGCCACTTCCTGGCGCACCAGGGCCGCGCTGCTGGCAATGCTGCCCAGGCCGGGAATGGTGCGCAGGTCTTTTTCGACGGCCGCTGCCGCTTCGCCCAGGGCCACGGGGTCTTCCCCCGTGAGCGCCAGGATGTATTTCTCGCCCGAACCACCCAGACCCACCTTGCTGCGCACACCGGGCAGGTCGCTCAGCGCGGCGCGCATGCTGTTTTCGATCACCTGCTTGCGCGGGCGCTCGCCACGCGGTGTGAGCTGGATG
Organism: uncultured Comamonadaceae bacterium; assembly: GCA_937868695.1. Taxonomy (GTDB): domain Bacteria; phylum Pseudomonadota; class Gammaproteobacteria; order Burkholderiales; family Burkholderiaceae_C; genus UBA2334. The sequence goes on along the minus strand of CALMMY010000281.1, from coordinate 2,120 downwards.
GTGAGCGTGGCCTTGCGGGCCTCGGCGCTGCCGCCACCGGCAAACGGATCGGTGCCCGCGCTGCCGCCACCGATGGTGGTGTACACGCTCCGGACTTCGCTGATGCGCGTCAGCAGCACGCGGGCGGCTTCGGCGGTGGCCATCGTGTCTTTGAGCGTGGAGCCGGGCGGCAGCTCCAGGTACACCTGGGTCTGCGAGTTGTCATCGGGCGGAATGAAGCCCGTGGGCAGCAACGGAATCAGCATCACCGAGCCCACGAAGAACGCGATGGCACCCACGCCGGTGATGAGGCGGTGCTTCAGGCACCAGCTGGCCCACGCGAGATAACGCGGCATCCACCACGGCTCGCGGTGGGCGTTGGTGTTGCGCTGCATGATGTAGGCGGCCATCATGGGCGTGAGCATGCGGGCCACCACCAGCGAGGCAAACACCGCCAGCGCCGCCGTCCAGCCAAACTGCTTGAAGAACTTGCCCGCAATGCCGCTCATGAAGGCCGTGGGCAGAAACACCGCAATCAGCGTGAAGGTGGTGGCAATCACGGCCAACCCGATTTCGTCCGCCGCCTCCATCGCGGCCTGGAACGGTGTTTTGCCCATGCGCAGGTGGCGCTCGATGTTCTCCACCTCCACGATGGCATCGTCCACCAGAATGCCGATCACCAGCGACAGCGCCAGCAGCGACACCACGTTGATGGAAAAGCCCAGGTAATGCATGCCGATGAACGCCGGAATGGCCGACAGCGGCAGCGCCACCGCCGACACAAAGGTGGCCCGCCAGTCACGCAGAAACAGCCACACCACGATCACGGCCAGGATGGCCCCCTCGTACAACAGCACCATCGAGCCGTCGAACTCCTCCTTCACCGGGGTGACGAAGTCGAAGGACTCGGTCAGCTCCATGTCGGGGTGGGCGGTTTGGAGGTCGGCCAGGGCGGCCCGCACGGCAGCGCCCACCTCCACCTCGCTCGCGCCCCGGCTGCGGGCCACTTCAAAGCCGACCACGGGCTTGCCGTCAAGCAAGGCGGCGGCACGCGGCTCGGCCACGGTGTCGGTGATGGTAGCCACTTGGTCCAGGCGGATGCGCTTGGGTGGCACGTTGGGGTTGCCCCCGCCCACCGACAGTTCGATGCCCGCCAGCTCCTGCGCCGAAGCCACGGTGGCCAGGGTGCGCAAGGGCTGCTCGCTGCCGCCCAGGTCGGCCCGGCCGCCGGAAGACTCCAGCTGCACCTGCTTGAGCTGGCGGCTCACATCAGCGGCGGTGATGCCCAGCGCCAGCATGCGCTCCGGGTCCAGCTCCACGGCCACCTGCCGATCGGCCCCGCCCACGCGGGTGACGGCACCCACGCCGCGCACCGACAGCAGCCGTTTGGTGACGGTGTTGTCCACAAACCAGCTCAGGGCCTCGTCGTCCATGCTGGGCATGCGCACCGTGTAGGCCAGCACCGGCTGGGCGGCCAGGTCCATTTTCTTGACGATGGGGTCGCGCACATCGGCGGGCAGGTCGCTGCGCACGCCCTGCACGGCGCTGCGCACATCGTCCACCGCCTCCTGCACGGGTTTTTCCAGGCGGAATTCGGCAGTGACAGTCACCGCGCCATCCTGCACCTTGGTGTAGATGTTTTTCAGCCCCTGCAAGGTGGCCACGGCGTTTTCCAGCTTGCGGGCCACCTCGGTTTCCAGCTGGGCCGGAGCTGCACCGGGCAGCGTGGCCACCACGGTGATGGTGGGCAGGTCGAGGTCGGGAAAGTTTTGCACCTTCATGGCCTTGAAGCTGAGCACGCCCGCGAAGGTGAGCATGACAAACAGCATCAGCGCCGGAATCGGGTTGCGGATGGACCAGGCGGAGACATTCATACCGGATACTCCCAAAACATGAGCTGGCTGCGCTTTTTCAACAAGCGCAAATGGCACTTTTTATGCATTATTTTTTCTCCGCCGTGGCCGCTGCCGGTGCAGGCGCTGACACAGCCGGTGCGGACACCGGCGCGGCCACCACCTTGACCAGGTCGCCATCGTTCAGAAAACCCGCGCCCTGCGTCACCACGCTGGCCGCTGCCGCGCCCTGGGCGGCAGGCAGACCGGCCACGATTTCCACCTGGTCGCCCACGCGGCGGCCCACTT
>CALMMY010000280.1 GCA_937868695.1 uncultured Comamonadaceae bacterium | reverse complement strand
GGGGTGGCTTGCGCGGATGGATTGGGCGCTTTGTCAGTTACACGGCTACGGAACGTCTGAATTTACCGGCGCTGCGCGGCTTGATCGCGCAGCGTCCGGTGGAATGATGAGTTCGGCCTCATGGCGATGCCTCGGCAATTACGTTACTGGAATAGGCCATGATTCGGGCAGCCAGCGTGAAGAGCTCCTTCGCGCTGACTTGGTGTCCCTCAGAGAGTGTGAATATCTCCTCCGCTTGGCTAAGTTTTCCAAACCCGGGATCAGGGTAGCGACCTGCCCAACGCACAAAATGAGAGAGAGCTTGTAACGTTGCCTGATCTTTAGCGGTCAAGCCAGGGACAAAACCAGCCAACGTGGCGAGATTATGGTGGCGGTGCTTCTTCTCTTCCGCTTGGTAGACGGCCATGCCCTTCTTAATGATGAGCATGGCCTTCAGACAGATTTCGAGGCTATAGCCAACAAGCATTAACGCGACGGCGTGATATTGGCAGTGGCAAGCTCCACGGACACTATCAGGCATTGCCTCTAGATTGGGTGCCCCTTGCAGCAAGACACGAGCAGCTTCAGACATAGCGTGCGCGTGAGACAGCCAAAGCACAGGAGATTTCAAATCCTCTTCGACTGGCCCAGCTTCTAGATCGACAAAGTAGCCGTCGAGGTTCTGTGCTATCGCCCACTTGTGCCAAGCGAGTGCGCCGTATCCAAACGGGTCGCGCTCGAAACCGTCTTTGCTTGGGCCGACCAACTCTTGAGGAGTCTTGTATGAGGTCACGATGAGGTCGAACTCAATATATCCCGCACAACCTGCGGGATAAAACGGACGCTGCGGGATATTCTGGTCACGATTCCCTCCTGAAATTCATTTTCAATCAACTACTTGCCGGTATTTTTATCCACCAACCTCCCGAATAAAAATCCCGACAAACCCGGCGCTCATTGTGCCTGCTGCAACGCCTTGTCCAGCAAGGCCAGACCCTCGGCTTTTCGGTCTGCCCCTTGGCTGGCACGCAGGCGAAAGCGGGTTTCGGTGTCGAATTCGGCCAGCATCACGGTGATCATGTCGTAGGTCAGGTGGTTGTCAGCCTCGTCACGCAGGTTGGGTCGGCCCAGCACGTCATGCAAGCTGGGAGCGGGGCTTACCCGGATCGACCCGCAATCTGACCATCGCGCAGCGCCAGATGCGCCGGTGAATGGGTTTGGAGCCAGTCACGCAGGGCAATGTCCACGCGCGTTTGCCAGCCATCTCCTGTGGCCCGGAAAGTCTCCACCACATCGGGCGACAGGCGGATGGTGATGCGCTCCTTGGTCACAGCCGCCTTGGGCCGCCCACGCAGCTTGGCTTGCAACGAGGCGGGCAGTGCTTGGAATGGCTTGAACAGCGCCGGATCAACTTCCGACAGATCACCAACCTCGCCATCGTCGTCAATCACGGGTAAGCGGGAAACCATGCTTTGCTCCTTCTCTCGGGTTGGCCTTGCGAAAACTGATCACACGAATGCCGGACTCAGCCTCGCAGAAAACCAGCACATGCAACCGATCATCGAGGTAGCCGATGGCAACGAAGCGCGACTCCGGGTAAGGCTTGCGCAGGTCTTGCCAAATTTTGGCCGTCTCGAAATCAAAGTCTGCGGCCCGCTCGAACGCCAACCCGCGCTCTGCGATGTTGCGCTCGTTCTTGGCGGAGTCGTGGCTGATTTCCATGAGGATTATTGTATGCACATAATATCTGTCGATGCGGGCATTTTTTGCATGGGCCTCTGCGCGGTTCGTGCAGGTAACGAATGGAGTAAACGATGAACGTGAAAATCATCAAGAGCGCCGAAGACTACGAAGCAGCCATGACACGCCTGTCTGCGCTCATGTCGCTCGACCCCGAGCCCAACTCCTCAGAAGAAAACGAGCTTGAACTGCTGGCATTGGTGATTCGGGATTTCGAGCGCCAGACTGTGCCCACGGTCAAGGCTGATCCGATCGAGTCGATTCTTTTCCGAATGGATCAGATGCAGCTCAGCCGCAAAGATCTGATTCCTTACATTGGTTCCATCTCCAAGGTGTCCGAGGTGTTGTCGCGCAAACGCCCGCTTTCTTTGCCCATGATTCGCCGGTTGAATCAAGGCTTGGGCATCCCTGCCGACATCCTGATTGAAGAGGTGGCCGGCGTTTCAGGCTGATGAGCCATCTCACCCTTGCAGCAAAAACTCCACCACAAACCGCTCCCGCTGCTGCTCCACCAGTGCCAGCACCTGAGTGATGTCCACATTCATGTAGTCATGCACCAAGCGGTTGCGCAGGCCAACGATGGCGTTCCACTGGGGCAAGTCCTGGGCGGGCAGCAGGCCGTGCGTGGCCAGGGCGGCAAAGGCATCGTAGGCTGAAACGGGCACGGGTACGCCTATGTCTTTGAGCTTGCGTTTGGCTTTGCCAATGGCGTTTTCAATCAGCACTTGCAGGGCATGCAGCACGCCGCCTTGCTCCAGCAGCGACAGATGGCCCCGCTCCTGCAAGGCCTGTCTGGCCTGGGCCAGCCGGGCTTGCTGTTCGGCGGCGATGCGCTGGGTTTCGGCCTGGTAAATCTCGTCATGCATGGGTTTTGTCCCAGTAAAAGTCTTCCAGCTCCCGCCAGGTGCGGCGCAAGAAACGCTCCCAGGCCAGGGTGCGGTCGCCCGACAGCACCATGCCCTCTTCGGCCACGGCGGCCCGCATGGCCAGGTTGGCCCGGCGCAGTTCGATCAAGTCCACGTCTTGCTCGGGTACGCCCAAGGCGCTGGCCAGTTTGCGGCGCAGGGTTTCGGTGCGGCCCAGCACGTCCAGCCAGTCCAGCGCGTAGTCCCACTGCAAGGCGATGTCCCAGTCGCTGGTGTGCTGCGCGGTGCCTTGCGCCCGGCTGCCCACCAGCACGGCAAACAGCAGGCCCGGCTCGCTGGCCAGCAAGGTGCGCAGGGCTGGGTGGGATGGGTGGGTGAGGCTGGTTGGCATGGTTACCGATGCTCTGTGTTCAGGTCACTATAAAGCCGACCGAGTTGCCCGCAGGTGCGGGCCGGTCTGGGGTTGGGTACACACACGGGCATCAGGGTGTTTCCCGATTGGGCGGTGATGACATCACTTCTATGCTGGGCACTTCCCGTTAACTCCCAACGACTGCTTCACAACGCGACAGGAAACCACCATGTGTACCGATTGCAATCAACACTCCACACACTCACGCCGCCGCTTTCTGGCTTCTGCCACAGCCGGTCTTCTGACAGGTTTGGTGGGCACCTCGGCGCTGGCCGCTGGCGGATCAACCACCTCCGTTACCGCTGAAGAAGCCCTGGAAAAGCTGGTATCGGGCAATGCCCGTTATGTTGAATCGCAAGAGGTGTGCGCTGTCGATGTGACGCTGCAACGGGAGTTGGTGGCCAAGGCGCAGATGCCGTGGGCCACCATCGTGTCCTGCGCCGACAGTCGCGTACCGCCTGAGCTGCTGTTTGGCGGATTGGGGGCGGGCGAACTGTTTGTCACCCGCAATGCGGGCAACATGGTGGACACGGCGACGATGGGCACCATCGAATACGGTTCCGGTGTGCTGGGTGTGCCACTGATCGTGGTTCTGGGGCACGAACGCTGCGGTGCGGTGGCGGCGGCCTGCGATGTGGTCACCAAAAAAGCCAAGTTTCCTGGCTCCATCGGCCCGATGGTGCAAGCCATCGTGCCTGCGGCCAAAGCAACCGCAGGCAAGGGCGACGATCATGTGGAAGACACGGTGCGCGAAAGCGCCTTGCGCACCGCACGCAAAATTGCCACCCAGAGCCCGATCATCTCGGCCCTGGTCAAGAAAGGCAAAGTCAAGGTGGTGGCCGCCCGCTACGACTTGGATGACGGTGCGGTCACTTTCCTGAGCTGATAAGGCTTGCTTGCGCAGGTCTGGTCAGATTTGTGGCCGTCCCGATATCCATGCCGACCGCCCGTGCTCAGCGCGAAGCCGCCCCGGCGGCTTTTTTCTTTTCCAGAATGACCAGCGCAATGCCGCCCAGAATGGCCACCGATGCCAGCACCAGGCGCGGCGACACGGCCTCGCCCAGCCACAGAATGCCGCCCAGCGTGGCCAGCACCGGCACGCTCAGCTGCACGGTGGCGGCGCTGGTTGCCTTGAGCGCAGGCAGGGCCGTGTACCAGATGGCGTAGCCGATGGCCGATGCCCCCGCGCCCGACAGCACCGCCAGCCACACCCCCGCCGCATCCACCCTGGTGTCGCCCAGCGCCAGCATCAGCAGGCTCAGGCCCAGCGCCAGCGGCACGGCCCGCAGAAAATTGCCCGCCGTCACCCTGGTGGGGTCGCCCGCCCCCTTGCCGCGCAGCGAATACACGCCCCAGGCCACACCGGCAGCCATCATCAGCAGGGCACCGCCCAGCGGCGGCGCGGCCAGCCCCGGCAGCAACAGGCCCACCAACCCGCCCAGGGCCAGCACCAGCCCGGCCACCTGCCAGCGGGTGAACCGCTCGCCCGTGCGCAGCCCGTGGCCGATCATGGTGGCCTGCACCGCGCCGAACAGCAGCAGCGCCCCCGTGGCCGCCGTCAGGCTCACATACGCAAACGAAAAGCAGGCCGCATAGCCAAACAGCGCCAGCGCCGACCCCCAACTGCCACCGCCCGACTGACCTTGCCGCGTCAGCCGCACCACCAGCCACAGCACCACTGCACCCGAAGCCAGCCGGATGGAGGTGAAGCTGGCGGGGTCGATGCCGGTCTGCGCCAGCGCAACCCGGCACAGCACCGAATTGCCCGCAAACGCCAGCATGGCCAGTGAAGTGAGAACAACGGTGCGGGCAGGGAGCATGGGGGCTTTCAGGAGGTGTTGTTCGCCAGCATGTTACGGCCACCTCCCGCACATGGCGATCCCCACCAACCCGGTGGCGGTGGGGCGGGGCAGGCGGCTAACATGCCCGCATGAACACTCCCGCACAACTGCATATTGACCTGGTTTCTGACGTGGCCTGCCCCTGGTGCGCCGTGGGCCTGTGGGCGCTTGATCAGGCGCTGGCCCAGCTGCAAGGCGAGGTGGAGGCCAGCATCCACCCGCAGCCGTTTGAGCTGAACCCGCACATGGGGCCAGAGGGTGAAGACATCACCGAACACCTGGGCCGCAAATACGGCAGCACGCCCGAGCAGCAGGCCCAGATTCGCGACAACATCCGCCAGCGCGGTGCGCAGGTGGGGTTTGCCTTCAAGGCCGAGGGCCGGGGCCGCATCTGGAACACGCTGGACGCACACCGCCTGCTGCACTGGGCCACGGTAGAAGGGGCGGCGGGCCAGGCGCTGGCCCTGAAAAAAGCCCTGCTGACGGCCTACCACGGACGTGCCGAAAACCCGTCTGACCCCGCCGTGCTGCTGGCACTGGTGCAGGCGGTTGGCATGGATGTGGAGCGCGCCCGCCAAGTTCTGGCCCAGGGCGAGTTTGCCGACGAGGTGCGCCAGCAAGAGGCGCTCTGGGCGGGGTTGGGCATCCGCTCGGTGCCTGCGTTCGTCATCAACAGGCGGCACCTGATTTCGGGCGGGCAACCGCCCGAGGTGTTTGTGCAGGCACTGCGCCAGATTGCCGCTGAACCGCCCGCACAAAGCTGACGCGCCGCGCCACTGCCGGGCGCGGTGGCCGTGGTGGCAGGCCGTTCAGTTGTGGATGAACTTGGTGAACACGTCGTTGTAGTCGCGCTTGGTGTAGCTGACCAGCGTCACCTGGTTGACGTTTTTCAGCAGCTCGTTGTAGAGGGCGATGACGGCCTCGTTCGAGGTGGCCGAGCCGATTTTGTACATGCTGGCCGTGGCATCGAGCACCCGCATGGCGTTGTCGCGGCACACTTCGTCGGCATGCTGGCGGCGGCCAATGGTGATGAGCGCCTTGTAAATGTCTTTGAGCTGTTCGATGAAGTTTTTGCGCACGTCGATGGAAAAGACCACGCCACCGATGCTGAACTTCAGCTCCACATCCATGTCGAGCGTGCCAGCGGTTTCGATGCTCACGTTCTCGATGCGGCTGCTGGCGTATTCGTAGCGCTTGATGGAGCGTTTGGACGACACCGCCGAGTCGCCATCCACATGGATGAGCGCCAGGTTGGTGAAGCAGTATTCGTCTTTCTTGCTTTTGATGAGGAAGAAGATTTTTTCTCCGTCCTCGTGAAACAGGTAGTCGTCGGCATCGACACTGCCGAAATTTTTGGGTTCGATGATGGCGCCGATGTCGCTCAGGCCCAGTGCTTCGGCTGCAATTTTCTTGAACATGCTGACCTCCGTTGGATAGGGCAGCCAGTTTAGCCCTGCACCGCCCACCTGCGGCCTCCACCAGCGACAATGCGCTGCCGTGCCCACCCGAGCGCCATGCGCCCATTTTTTTTCAGCCCCCCATGCGCTCCTCCATCCAGATTGTTGACGTTGACCGTGTTGAAACCTGGAGCCGCTACCGCGCCGGCCTGTGCGACAGCTGCCAGGCCAACTGCTGCACCATGCCGCTGGAAATCCGCCTGCCCGACCTGGTGCGCCTGGGGCTGGTGGAAGCCTTTGAGGCCGAGAACGAAGACCCCGCCCGCATCGCCAAGCGGCTGCAAAAAGCGCGGGTGATTGACCGCTACCACGCCAAGGCCGAAATCTTCACGATGGCACGGCGGGCCGATGGCGACTGCACCTTTCTGCACCCCCAGACCCGCCGCTGCACCGTGTACGCCCAGCGGCCCGACACCTGCCGCCTGCACCCCCAGCAAAAAAGCCCCCGCCCCGGCTACTGCGCCTTCGGTGCCCGCATGCAGCCGCGCAAGGAAGTGTGAGCGCCACACCGCTTGCCCGTCCGTCCGCCCGCCAGCTACCTGCCTGACCGCGCACATGACCCCACCCGACAGCCTCGACCCCGCCATGCTGCTGAAACTGGTCAGCACCCCCATGCCCTACGGCAAATACGCCGGGCGCACGCTGGCCGACCTGCCGGGCAACTACCTCAACTGGTTTGCCCGCGAGGGCTTCCCCAAGGGCGAGCTGGGCCGCCTGCTGGCACTGATGCAGACCATCGACCACAACGGCCTGCGCGACTTGCTCCGCCCCTTGCGGCGCTGAACCCGGCAGGCCGAATGGATTGCCCCCCGCACCGGCCTGTGCCGCACTGACCGCCTCCGACCACACCCCACAGCCCATGCGCCACACGCACACCCCATCGACCACCCCGTCACCCGCTTCTGCCGCAACACCTGCTGGACAAGCCGCTTCCACCACCGCGCCGGGCAAGCGCCTGCTGATACTGGGGGCCACCGGGGCGGTGGGCCGCGAGGTGCTGCGCCTGGCGCTGCAACACCCGCAGGTGCAGCAGGTGCTGGCCCCCACGCGGCGGCCTTTGCCCGCACACCCCAAGCTGGTCAACCCCATCACAGACTTTGCCCGGCCCGAGGAGGCTCTGGCTGAAGGTGCGCTGGCCGGAGGCGGGGTGGATGCCGTGGTGTGCGCGCTGGGCACCACCATCCGCCAGGCCGGATCGCAGGCGGCGTTTGCGGCGGTGGACCGTGACCTGCCGATTGCGCTGGGCCGCGCGGCGCTGCGGCTGGGCGCACGCAGTCTGGCGCTGAACTCGTCGCTGGGTGCCAGCGCCAGCGGCAATTTCTACCTGCGCACCAAGCACCAGGCCGAGGAAGGGCTGCGCCAGCTTGGTTTTGCCAGCTACACCGTGGTGCGGCCTTCGCTGATAGACGCGCAGCGCACCGAGAGCCGCCCCGGCGAGCGGATGGGGCTGTGGGTGTCGCGCCTGCTGGGGCCGCTGATCCCCCAGCGCTATCGCCCGGTGGCCGCCAGTGCCATTGCCCGCACGTTGTTGCAAGCCGCGCTGGATGCGGAGCCGGGCCAGCACACCATCGAGTCGGAGCAGATTGGGGCTGCTGACTGAGCTGAAGGCGCTGTGGTTGTGGTTGGTGGCCTGGGTGATGGGTTGGCGTTGAGGTTGTTTGGCTGGCGTTTGTGGTGGTTGGCCTGATTGCTGGGTTTGGTTTGTGGTTTGTTTGCTTTGCTGTTTCTCGGCTGGCATGTGGCGTGCCGTGCTGCCGTTTCCCGGCTGACGTGTTTGGTGGCGAGCCATGCCGTGCTGACGTGGCGTGCTGGGGAGG
>CALMMY010000279.1 GCA_937868695.1 uncultured Comamonadaceae bacterium | reverse complement strand
CCGATGTTTTTGAGTTTTTTGGTGCCGAACACCAACACCACAACCAGCAGCACGATCAACCAGTGCCATATGGAAAGACTGCCCATGAAATGCTCCTAAAGAAGAATGTGCAAATGTGCCATACACCCAGGGGTGTGAACCGCGTTGGATTCTAAGCGGTCAACCACTTGACCACGTCTGATGCGGACATCAACCCTTGAGCCAGGGACGGGGGCCACCCATCACATGGATGTGCAAATGGTGGACTTCCTGCCCGCCCTCCAGTCCGGTATTGGTCAACACCCTGAAGCCACCCTCCGGGTAAGGCCGACAACCTTGCTCCAGCGCCAGCCTGGGTGCCAACGCCAACATGCGGCCCAACAGGGCCTCATGCTCCGGCCCAACGTGGGCCAATGAGGGGATGTGCAGCTTGGGAATCATCAGGAAATGCACCGGAGCCCAGGGATGGATGTCGTGAAAGGCGTAGATTTCATCGTCTTCATACACCTTGCGGCTGGGTATCTGGCCCGCAATGATTTTGCAGAAAATACAGTTGTCGGCAGATGACATGCGTCAGTTCTCCATGGATTGACCCGCATTCATGCGGATCATGCCTTTGATGATGCGGTACAGAAACCAGATGGAAATACCCCACCAGGCCACCATGCCGGGAAACACGAACAACAACCACAGCGGCAAGGTGACGAGGTACAGCACACCGGCAATCAGCAGCGTGCGCAAGCGCCAGTTGAAGTGACTTTCGTGCCAGGTGCCACGGGCATCGCCGCGCTTGATCAAATCAATGATCAGGGCCACCAGCAACAGTGTCACCCCCACTTGGGCACCGGGAATCACCCCGGCCACCGCCACCACCAGGTGCAGCACGTAGCTGATGGTGCCGATGGTGTTGAGCGACTTGAGTTGCTCCAGGTCGTTGTTCATGTTTTCAGGCCTCACCGGCACGCACCTGAGCCTTGCGCAGGGCTTTTTCTTCCAGGCCACTGAGCCCTTCGCGGCGCACCAGCTCGGCCACCACATCGGCAGGGCTGAGGCCGTAGTGGGCCAGGGCAATCATGCTGTGAAACCACAGGTCGGCCACCTCGCCCACCAGCGGCTGGGTGCTGGCCCCGTGATCGGCATCCTTGGCGGCCATCACCACCTCGGTGGCTTCTTCACCGATTTTTTTCAGGAAGGCATCGGGGCCTTTGTGCAGCAGGCGCGACACATAGCTTTTTTCAGGATTGCCACCGTTGGCAGGTTTGCGGCTTTCAATCACCTGGGCCAGGCGGGCCAGGGCATCCACTTCAGCCAGGGGGGTGGAAACGGTGGAAGGAATGGTCTGTTCGGCGGTCATTTGTAGATGTGTTCGGGGTCTTTGAGGACGGGATCGACCGCCTGCCACTGCCCCGCCTCGTGGCGCTGGAAGAAGCAGCTGTGGCGGCCCGTGTGGCAGGCGATGCCGGGTTCATGCCCCAGTTGGGTGACTTTGAGCAGCACCACATCGTTGTCGCAATCCAGCCGGATGTCGTGTACGGTTTGCACATGGCCGGATTCTTCGCCCTTGTACCAGAGCTTGCCGCGCGAGCGGCTGAAGTACACCGCACGGCCCAGCTCGGCCGTTTTGGCCAGGGCTTCGCGGTTCATCCAGGCAAACATCAGCACATCTCCAGTGGCGGCCTCTTGCGCAATGACGGGCACCAGGCCCTGCGCATCCCATTTCACTTCGTCAAGCCAGTTCATTGGACGCTCCGGACGGGAATGCCACGCGCAGCCATGCGGGCCTTGGCCTGGGCCACGGTGTATTCGCCGTAATGGAAGATGCTGGCCGCCAGCACCGCATCGGCCCCGCCCTGCTGCACACCATCGGCCAGGTGGTCGAGGTTGCCCACACCGCCCGATGCGATCACAGGCACATCCACGGCATCGGCCACGGCGCGGGTCAGGGCCAGATCGAAGCCCGATTTGGTGCCATCGCGGTCCATGCTTGTCAGCAGGATTTCGCCCGCGCCCCGGCGGGCCATGTCAGTGGCCCATGCCAGGGCATCGAGGCCGGTGTTTTTGCGGCCTCCGTGGCTGTACACATCCCAGCCCGGCCCCACTGGCAAACCATTGGCGGCCAGGCGCAACTCATCTTCAGCCTTGCGGCGCTTGGCATCGATGGCCACCACGATGCACTGCGAGCCGTATTTGGCAGCCGCATCGTCGATCACCTGCGGATTGGCAATGGCGGCAGAGTTGAAGCTGGTTTTGTCGGCCCCGGCATTGAGTAGGCGGCGCACGTCCTCGACAGTGCGCACCCCACCACCGACGGTCAGCGGAATGAACACCTGACTGGCCACCGCCTCAATGATGTGCAGGATGAGGTCACGCCCGTCACTGGTGGCGGTGATGTCCAGAAAAGTCAGTTCGTCGGCACCTTGCTCGTTGTAGCGGGCGGCAATTTCAACCGGATCGCCGGCATCGCGCAACTCCACGAAATTGACTCCCTTGACCACACGGCCTCCGGTCACGTCAAGGCAGGGGATGATGCGTTTGGCCAGCATGGGTCAGCTTTCTGGAAAATCAAAAGAGGAAAAGGGCCACTGTGGTCAGGGCTGATTCAGGCTCAGCCGCTGCCAGCCTTGCCAGGTACCGCCAGATTCAACGGTGATGGAGGCAAACACCTGGGCAGCTTCCACACACAGCATGTGTTGGTGCGCATCGTCGGGCATGTCGGCCAGCGCCTTGGCGTTGTGGGGGCCGGGGTTCCAGACCACGGTCTGCCCCCAGCCGGGGCTTTGGGTGATGTGCAAATCTCCCGCCTCATCGCGCAATGTGAGCGACTGGGGCGCTGCGGCATACACACGGTCAAACTCGCCCTCAAAGCGCAATGGGTCGGCGGCCTGGGCGTGGATGTCGGTGAGTGCATCCCATTCGGCCTGTCCGCCCAACCCATGCAGGCGGGCGGTTTGCATGGCATCGGCCACCAGATAGGTGTGCAGTGCGCCCGTGAATGCCAGTGGCCGGTCATCGGTATTGCGCACCGCCAGCGTGACTTGCAGAGAGCCAGGGCTCAGCGCCACGGTCAGGGTCGCCTCAAATACCTGCGGCCACCAGCGTTGCGTCACGGTGCCGCTAACCAGGCGGAAAGATTGCTCCGTGCCTGTGGAGTCGGACAGGCCTGCGCTGCCGGTGGCAGAAGCAGCTGCCTCGTCACCGGGCTGTGGATGGACAACGGGCACGGATTCCCAGGCCAGGTTGCGGGCAAAACCATGCTTGGGCAAACCGGCATGCGGCCCGCGCTGGTTGAACTGGGGAAAGCACACGGGAATGCCGCCACGGATGGCCGCCTGGCCATCGAACACGCTGCGCGGACTCAGGTACAGGCGCTCACGCCCACTCGACACCCACGACAACACATGCGCTCCGTGCAGGCTGACCAGAGCGGAATCGCCGTTGGGCAGGCACATCCGAACACAAGGCAAACCCTGAAAACGGACGGCTTCAGACAAGGAGGCGGCCATGTGCGGAGCGTCAACCGTTGAGGTCGTCAGCCAATTGCTGGGCAGCTTCAAAATCGAGATCGCCGCTGTAAATGGAGCGACCGCAGATCACGCCCTCCACACCCTCATCTTCCACTGCGCACAGGGCGCGGATGTCATCCAGATTGGACAACCCGCCGGAAGCGATCACGGGAATGGTGAGCGCCTGGGCCAGCTTGACCGTGGCTTCGATGTTGATGCCACTGAGCATGCCATCGCGGCCAATGTCGGTGTAAATGATGGATTCCACACCGTAGTCTTCAAATTTTTTGCCCAGATCGACCACATTGTGGCCAGTGAGTTTGCTCCAGCCATCGGTGGCCACCTTGCCATCTTTGGCATCCAGGCCCACGATGATGTGACCGCCGAAGGCGGTACAGGCATCCTGCAAAAACCCCGGATTCTTGACCGCAGCGGTGCCGATAATGACGTAACGCAAGCCCGCATCCAGGTAGCGCTCGATGGTGTCCAGGTCGCGGATGCCGCCGCCGAGTTGGACATCGACTTCGGAACCGACCTCTTTCAGAATGCGGCGGATGGCCGCTTCGTTTTTGGGTTTGCCTGCGAACGCACCATTCAGATCCACCAGGTGGATGCGGCGGGCACCCTTGTTGACCCAGCCTCTGGCCACAGCAGCGGGGTCATCGCCGAACACCGTGGTTTGGTCCATGTCCCCCTGGATCAGGCGAACACACTGGCCGTCTTTCATGTCAATGGCGGGAATGAGCAACATGGCTGGAAATTGAGTTGGAAAAGGTTGAAAAGGTTGAGGGAGAAAGCCAGGACGGATCGGGAAAGTCCCTGCACGGGCTCATGGCTGCCAGTGCAGGAAGTTGCGGTACAGCATCAACCCCTGGTCTGAACTTTTTTCGGGGTGAAACTGGGTGGCAAACAGGTTGTCGCGGGCCACGGCTGCCGTGAAGCGGCCACCGTAATCGGCCTCGCCCACGCTGTGCTGCATGTTGGCAGGCTGGGCGTAATAGCTGTGGACAAAATAGAAATAGGCTCCATCGGCCACGCCGGCCCACATGGGGTGAGACTCTCCACGGCCCAGGGCGTGATACACCTGGTTCCAGCCCATTTGGGGCACCTTGAAGCGGCTGCCATCGGGCTGGCAACGGCCTTGCAGCTGAAATCGTTTGACTTCGCCAGCAATCAAGCCCAGGCCGGGTGTGTCGCCTTCTTCGCTGCGGTCGAGGAGCATCTGCATGCCCACGCACACACCGAACAACGGCTTGTGGGCGGCAGCGTGCAGCACGGCATCCATCAGGCCGGAGGTGGCCAGCTCGTTCATGCAGTCGCCCATGTGGCCCTGGCCGGGCAGCACCACGCGATCCGCATCCAGCACATCCTGGGGGTTGGAGGTGACACGAACCTCAAAATCGGCCTGCTGGGCCACATGCATCACGGCTTGAGACACGGAGCGCAGATTGCCGCTGCCGTAGTCCACCACGGCCACCATCTTTCGGGTCATGAGAATAGAAAAGTCAGAAAGGGACTGGCAGGTCAGAGCTGCAAAATTCGGCAAAGCCGGGCGGCAAGGCTTCCGTCAGAGAGAGCCTTTGGTAGAAGGAATGGTGTTGCCCATGCGGGGATCCACCTCAAGCGCCATGCGCACGGCACGCGCAAAGGCCTTGAACACGGTTTCGGCCTGATGATGGGCATTGACACCTTTGAGGTTGTCAATGTGCAGCGTCACACCGGCGTGGTTCACAAAGCCCTGGAAAAACTCGAACGTGAGCTGGGTATCGAAGGCCCCGATCATGCCTGCCGTGAACGGCACATGCATATGCAGCCCTGGGCGGCCGGAAAAATCGACCACCACCCGGCTCAGGGCTTCATCCAGAGGCACGTAGGCGTGGCCGTAGCGGCGCAGACCCTTTTTGTCGCCCACGGCTTGGGCCACCGCCTGACCGAGGGTGATGCCCACATCTTCCACCGTGTGGTGGCCGTCGATGTGCAAATCGCCCTGCACCTGGATGTCCAGATCAATCAGTCCGTGACGGGCAATCTGATCCAGCATGTGATCGAAAAAACCAATGCCGGTGGACAGACTGGCACGGCCCGTGCCATCCAGATTGAGGGCCACACGGATGTTGGTTTCAGCTGTGCGGCGCGTCACGTCGGCGCAACGGGCAGCAATGGCGGGCGGAATGGGCGCAGAGGCCACACCGTCAGAACACCCAGGGATGTTCTCGGAGAAAAGCGCAGGCGTTGAAGTCATAAACTGGATTGAAGCGCCGACATCATTTGCATGTTCTCGGCTGGCGTGCCCACCGTCAGGCGCAGACAGTTGTGGAGCAGTGGATGCATTTTAGAAACATTCTTCACCAGCACCCCTGATCGTTTCATGCCATCGAAACACTGTTGTGCATTGGGTACACGCACCAGCAGCATGTTGGCCTGGCTGGGATAGGCCGTCACACCGGGCAAAAGAGCCAGCTGGGCCAGCAGCCAACCGCGCTGTTCGCGGATGGCCTGGGCCTGGGTGGCAAACACATCGGCATGTTCCAGGGCAAACAGCGCACATTCGGCATTCAGCACGCTGATGTTGTAGGGGGGGCGAACCTTGTCCACCTCGGCAATCAGCGTGCGGCTGCCCATCATGTAGCCCAGGCGCACACCGGCCAGACCGAACTTGGACAGCGTGCGCATCAGCAGTACATGCGCATGGCTCTCGGGTTGCTGGCGCATGGCATCGAGCCAGGTGTGCGAGGCAAACGGCTGGTAGGCCTCGTCCATCACCACCAGCCCACCCTGCTCTGCCTGCAAGGCAATGATGCGTTCGATGGTGGCGGCCTGCCACAGGTTGCCTGTGGGGTTGTTGGGATAGGCCAGATACACAATGGCCGGGTTGTGCTGGCGAATGGCAGCCAGCATGGCCGTTTCATCCAGCTCAAAGTCTGCAGTGAGTGGCACGCCATGAAAAGCAAGCCCTTGCAGCTGGGCACTCATGGCGTACATCACGAAGCCGGGAACCGGGGCCAGGATGCTGGCTGGTTGGCCCGAAGCCGATGGCACATCGCAGGCCAGGGCCAGCAGGCTGATGAGCTCGTCAGAGCCGTTGCCCAGCATGATGTCGAAGCCCTCTGGCATGCCAGCATGGGCAGCCAGGGCATGGCGGAGATCGTTCACACGCTCGCCAGGGTAACGGTTGATGGCGACCTGCCCCAAGCGTTGACCCAGTGCGGCCTGTAGCTCGGGCGGCAGACCGTAGGGATTTTCCATCGCGTCGAGCTTGACCATGCCGGTGGCATCCTGCACGGCATAGGCGTGCATGGATTGCACATCCTGGCGGATGCGCTGCATG
>CALMMY010000278.1 GCA_937868695.1 uncultured Comamonadaceae bacterium | reverse complement strand
TTGGCCGTGGTGTTGGAGTTTTCGTCATTGAAATCAATGGCAGAAGGTGTGGTGTTCATGGGGCAGATACTCACAGTGGACGCAGAAGTGTGCATGCTGCTACGGACATGTGACGGTTTTGTGAACCAACCGGGGCAAGCCTGCCCAGGCCCGCATGTTCCAATCAGGGCAAACCCCACCACCACGCACCCCGGCAACCAGCTGGCGTGCCCCCACCCCGAAACTCCCCCTCTTTCTGTGATCACTCTCAAAAACGTCACCTTGCGCCGAGGCGTGAAGGTGCTGCTCGACAGCGCGTCTGTCAACCTCAACCCCGGCGAAAAAGTCGGCCTGGTGGGCCGCAACGGCGCAGGCAAATCGTCGCTGTTTGCGCTGCTCAACGGCAACCTGCACGAAGACGCGGGCGAGTTCAGCATCCCCACCCAATGGCGCATGGGCCAGGTGGCCCAGGACATGCCCGAAACCGACCAGAGCGCCACCGACTTTGTGGTGCAGGGCGACACCGTGCTGCTGGCCGCCCAGCAAGAGGTGGACGAAGCCGAAGCCCTGGACGACCACGACCGCATGGCCCACGCCTACATGGCCCTGCACGATGCAGGTGCCTACGATGCCGCCGCCCGCGCACAGGCCCTCATCCTCGGCCTGGGCTTCAAAACCACCGAGCTGGACCACCCGGTCAACAGCTTTTCAGGCGGCTGGCGCATGCGCCTGCAACTGGCCCGCGCCCTGATGTGCCCCAGCGACCTTCTGCTGCTCGACGAGCCCACCAACCACCTGGACTTGGACGCACTGGTGTGGCTGGAAGCCTGGCTCAAAAAGTACGAAGGCACGATGGTCGTCATCAGCCACGACCGCGAGTTTCTGGATGCCGTCACCAACGTCACCCTGCACATCGACGCAGCCAAGCTGGTGCGCTACGGCGGCAACTACAGCAAGTTTGAAGACATGCGCGCCGAGCAAATGGCGCTGCAACAAACCGCCTTTGCCAAGCAGCAAGAAAAAATTGCCCACCTGCAAAAGTTCATCGCCCGCTTCAAGGCCAAGGCCAGCAAAGCCAAGCAGGCCCAGAGCCGCGTGAAGGCCCTTGACCGCATGGAAAAAGTGGCCCCACTGATGGCCGATGCCGAATTCACCTTCGAGTTCAAAGAACCCGCCAACCTGCCCAACCCCATGCTGGCCATGCAGGGCGTGAGCTTTGGCTACCCCGCGCCAGAAGGCTCGCCCCAGGGCACGCCACCCACCGTCATCGTGCGCAACGTGAGCAAATCGGTGCTGGCCGGGCAGCGCATCGGCATTCTGGGTGCAAACGGGCAGGGCAAATCCACGCTGGTCAAAACCGTGGCACGCGATCTGGCCCCCATTGGCGGCGAAGTGACCGAAGGCCGGGGCCTGAACATCGGCTACTTTGCCCAGCAGGAGCTGGACGTGCTGCGCCCCGCCGACAACCCGCTGGAGCACATGATCAAACTCGCCAAAGACCTGGGGGCCGCCAGCAAACTGGCCGGCCAGGCCACGCGCGAGCAAGACCTGCGCAGCTTTCTGGGCACCTTCAACTTCAGTGGCGACATGGTCAAACAAGCCGTGGGCAGCATGAGCGGCGGCGAAAAAGCCCGCCTGGTGCTGTGCATGATCGTCTGGCAGCGCCCCAACCTGCTGCTGCTGGACGAGCCCACCAACCACCTCGATTTGGCCACCCGCGAAGCCCTGGCGATGGCGCTGAACGAGTTTGAAGGCACGGTGATGCTGGTCAGCCACGACCGCGCCTTGCTGCGCAGCGTGTGCGACGAATTCTGGATGGTGTCACGCGGCGGCGTGGAACCCTTCGACGGCGACCTGGACGACTACCAGCGCTACCTGCTGGACGAAGCCAAACGCCAGCGCGAAGCCATCAAGGAAGCCAGCAGCGCGGCGGCCAAGGCTGCGAAGAAGGCGGCGAAGGCTGGGGCCAAGGGTTGAATTTTCTGTAGCTGGAAAGCCAATGCCATCAAGCGATGGTGGCATTTTTATCACGAAATGCTGTGACTATTGGGGACGGCGGTCAAGGCCGACCTTCGGCCAGGAGCAGCCTTTGCTCAGTCGATTGAGCTGTCGTTCAACGACGGAGTTCAGCGGCAAGCAGACAGCGAAGCTGGCTGCTTGTCCGCTGGAACGGATTGTTAGAACTTATTTGGACTAACTCCAGATTGGGCTCTATCGCTCAGCCAATGCGTAACCGGCATTGGCTGATGCCACAACCGAGACGAACACAAATGGCTCGGTACCTATATTTCGCGCCCCGTGCACTTGGCCCGGTCTTGCCACGGCTATCTCACCTTCCCTGAGGGCACGAACAATCCCATTGCCCTGAAAGTAATCAGCCATTCCCGACAAAACAGTCCACGTGTCTTGGCCGTGAGGATGAATGTGAGCCGCAATTTCCTGCCCGGGATGGACATGCCAAACCACGATAATTGAGTCTCGGGTTTCAAGCACAACGGAACGAATAGGCTCGCCTTCGGACGGCTGAACATAATCGGCTACAGAAAATATTCTCGATTCAACAATCATCGGAAATCCCTTTTTGACAGTGCGCCCAGACAGGCTGGATATGAGTTCTAACTTAATGTAGACGAGCGTCTATCTTGGCCGTACCAAGCTAGACGACAAAATAAGCTGGGCTGGCGGGTTTGATCGAAGCAGCAAAAAGCGGTGCAACGCCGCTTGCAGTCTCGGTTTGGCATGCGTGTGTTGGATGCAAAAACAGTGTTCATCATGTCCACCAAACCCGTCTCCCATATCGCCCAGTCAGCCCGCTTGCCGGATCGGTTGCGCGAGGTGCTGCGGTACAAACACTATAGCCTGCACACCAAAGAGGCCTGCCTGTATTGGGTGCCATTCTTCGTGCGTTGGCATGGGCGCAGCGGGCAAGTGCGGCGCATCGGGGGACACAACTTGATATTTTCGGTAGCTTGAAGTGCAATAAAGTCAAGCGCAGCAAGCACTTTTCATCACAGAAAAAAATCACCCGACCATGACCGCAACTCAACCCTACCTCAGCCAGACGGAAGCGCCCACGCGTGCCGAAGTGGATGCCCTGCCTGGGCTGACCCTGCTGGAATTCGGCACCGGCTGGTGCGGCCATTGCCGTGCGGCCCAACCCGCGCTGGCCGAGGCACTGGCACCCCATGCGCTGCTGCGCCACATCAGGGTGGAAGATGGGCCAGGCCACGCGCTGGGGCGCAGCTTTCGCGTCAAGCTCTGGCCCACGCTGGTGCTGCTGCGCGACGGCCAGGAAATCGCCCGCGTGGTGCGCCCCACCCAGGCTGCCGACCTGTCTGCCTTGCTGAGCAACGCCGCGCACTGACGGCGGGCGGCGCAGGCCGGTCATTGCTGGACGCGCCGTTGGTAGGTTTCGTAAGCCTGTGTTCGCCAACAAACAGTTGGGGCTATATAAAAAACTATCCATAATTCCCGTATGGAGAGAACAAATCCAACTTTTTTATTCCGCCATCTGCTTTCAGAGGCTCCTCGGGGCACGCCGCTGAGCACGGTCTGGCTACAGGAGCGGGGGCTCAACGCCAAGCAGGTGGCGCGGTTGGGCGCTGACGGCTGGTTGCGGCGGCTGGGACGTGGCATTTACCTGTTGCCAGGGGACGTGCTCAACCGCGATGCCAGCCTGGCCCAGTTGGTCAAGTCCGTGCCGGGCTTGCATGTTGCGGGCAAAACGGCTTTGGCGTGGCGTGGCATCCGCCACAACCTCGCGTTCACCGAGCACCTGATTCTTTGGGGCGATGCCCCCGCCACATTGCCTGCCTGGTTCACAGTCGCGTTTCCCGCCAGTTACCAGTCCACACAACTGTTCGATGCCGCGTTGCCACCATCCACGGGCTTGGCACCCTTGCCGTCGGGGCACCCCGAGGTGCTGGTGTCCACGCCCGAGCGTGCGCTGCTGGAGCTGTTGAGCGATGTCGGCAAAGGCCAGGGCCTGGAAGAGGCCCGGCATCTGCTGGAAAGCGCACGCACCCTGCGCCGCCCCGTGCTGGAAGAACTGCTGGCGCATGTGCAGCGCATCAAGGTGGCACGCCTGGCTTGCCACATGGCACAAGAGCTCGGTCTGCCCTGGGCCGACCTGGCCCACCAGCACAGCGCACGCCTGGGTGGCGGGGCGCGGTGGGTGTCCACCACCCCAGCCGGTGAACGGTTGAACCTGAAACGCCCCGCAGCATGAACCACGCTTACATCCGCACCGTGCAGCTGCTGCTTGATGTCGCGCCAGCGGTGTTTGACACCCACGCATTTGCCATGAAAGGCGGAACGGCCATCAACCTGTTTGTGCAGGACATGCCCCGCTTGTCAGTGGACATCGACGTGGTGTTTGTGTCCCACGCCCTCGGGCGCGACGATGCCTTGAAAGCCATTGCCGCTGAGCTGGCTGCGGCCCGGCACCGGGTTCAGACACTGGGCTACGAAGCAGAGCTGCGCAAATTTCAAGACGGCACCGAGGCCAAGATGTTTGTGCGCACGCCCGATGCCGAGGTCAAAGTCGAGGTGAACTTTGTGTTCCGTGGCACGGTGCTGCCACCGCAGCGCCGCAGCCTCACACCCGCTGCCCAGCAGCTGTTCGCAGCCGACATCCAGATTCCGGTGCTGGCCGATGCCGAGCTTTACGGCAGCAAGCTGGTGGCGGCATTGGATCGCCAGCACCCCCGCGATTTGTTCGATGTTCAGTTGATGCTGGCCACACACGGCTGGGATGAGCCGTTGCTGGACTGCTTTGTGGTGTACCTGGCCGGGCACAACCGGCCCACTCACGAAGTCCTGTTCCCCAAAGAAAAACCACTGGAAGGGGTTTTCGCCGCTGAGTTTGAAGGCATGACGCTGGCCCCGGTGGCGTTGCCTGAGCTGCTGGCCACCAGGCAACGCATGCTGACCGAGTTGCCACAGGCTTTGCTGCCAAGGCACCGAGACTTTCTGCTGTCCATGCTGCGAGCAGAGCCTGACTGGTCGCTGCTGCCCCACGCCCACCTCGGGCAATTGCCCGCATTGCAATGGAAGTTGCAGAACTTGCTGCGCCTCAAAAAGAATGCCGCCAAGTTCAAGATGCAGCACGACGAACTGGCTGCGCGGTTACACCGAGCCGCCGAGTTCTGACGGAGTCTGCTCGACCAACTCAAAAACAATAGTAAAAAATGTGAGCTACTTGTGCATTTTCTGATTTGCAACTTGCCACATTTAAACCCATAAATTTCATCAAAAAACCCAGAAACACTCTTTCCAGCACCGGCCACGCAGCCTCCACGGGCTGTTTGAGCTTGGGTTTTAGGTATTTTTCAAGAATTTTGGCGATTTTTCAGATGCAAATATCACAAATAATCCAATTTGAAATTACGTAAGCAGCTCACTTTTTTTGCTCTGCTTTTTAACATCACCCAGAGCCAATTCCCCCCGTCACTTCACCCCCAGCAGCGCCTCCAGCGCCGCCAGGCCTGCCGGGGTGAGGTGGGGCCGCAGTTGGGCGTAGGGCACCTCGATGTCGTCGGCGCAGGCTTGCACCACGTGGGGCAGCATGGGCGAGAAGACCATGCCTTTGCGGGCGGGGTAGGCCAGGTAGCTGGCGGTGGAGCGGATGGCTTCCAGGCATTCGGCATCGCTTTGCCGGTCTGAGCGGCGGGTGATCAGGCGGTTGAGCGCATCGGGCGTGACGGCTCCGTACTTGCCTTGCCCGCCGCGTATCCAGCGCCAGGGTTCGATGGCTTTGTCCTGCGCAAGGTCCCACACCAGGTAGCTGGCGACGCCGCCAGACGGGTGTGCACCGCCGCAGTACACCGAGTAGGTTTCGCGCAGCACCAGCAGCTTGTCGCTCCAGAACACGGGGGCCATTTGCCGGTTGAAGTCCGGCTCCGGGCGCTTGGCATCCAGGCGGGTGCCCAGCGCGGTCTGGCATTCGTAGTAGTCGGGCACGGCGGCCCACAGCCAGCGTTGCAGCGCCTGGCTCAGCCTGGGCTGGGTGGCCGGGTCGGGCAGGGCAAAGCCCTCTACCGCGCCGTTCAGCAATGAGACGCGGCGGTAGGGGCGTGCCTCGAACACGCCATCGGTCTGGGCCATTTTTTGCGCAGCCACGCGCGGGGCGTTGAAGGCGGCATTCAGGGTGCCGCAGGTTGCGCTGTCGGTGGCGCTGTCTGTGTCACTGCCATCCGCCGATCCGGCATCGGCAGCTGGGCCGCTGGCACCGGCGGCCCGGGCTGGTTTGGCCCCCTTGGGGCTGGCCACGCGCTGGAGGTGGATGGGCAGGCTGCGCTGGCCCTGGGCATCGGTCCATTGGCCGACCAGGGTGTCGGCGGTGGCGCGTTCAAACGTCCATTTGGCTTCCGATGCGGTGCCCTCCACCCACACCTGGCCGCGCTTGTCCTGCTCGGTCAGGGTGATGCCCCACAGGTGCTTCAGGTAGTAGTAGCTGGAGTCGCAATTCTGGGGTTCCAGCAGCACCATCACCGGCTGTTTGCCCACGGTGCCGCGCCACAGGCCGTAGCCAGACAGCCGTGGCAGCACCGGCTCGGGCGGGGCAAACAGGGTGCGCTGGGTGCCCAGGGCGATCCAGTCTTGTTTGGGCTGCACATCGTCGGGTACGCGGTTGGTGCATTGCAGGTTGCCGTCCACCACGGCGCAAATCTGGTTCATGCCCACGGCCACGGCGGTCACGCCACTGGCCACCATCGGGTGCGGGGTGTGGTGTTGGCCTGACTGGGGTGAATGCCCCATTTGCCACGCGCTGTTGGAGCCCCAGCAATGCAGCCCCGTGCGCACGATGGCGCAGGTGTTGCGCTCGTCCGTCACCACATCGGTCACGCCCGAGGGCACCACGGTGGTGGGGCGGCTGGGGGCCACTGCCGGGCCGCCGGGTACGCCCACCTGGCCGTTGAAATTGCGCCCCCAGCACAGCAACGCGCCCTTGGCCACGGCGCAGGTGTGCAGGGCCGCCACCACCTGGGTCACCCCGTCGGCAATGAATGTGGTGGGAGTGAGCAGCGTCTGGAACCCCGACCCCTTGGTATCGAGCATGAAGCCCCAGCACTGCAACGCGCCCCCGACCACGGCGCAGGTGTGCTGCCCGCCCGTGGCCACCGCCGTGACCCCGCTGGCCAGCACCTGGGTGGGGCTGGCCACTGGCAGGCTGGCCACCCCTGTGCCCACCTGCCCCTCCCGGTTGCTGCCCCAGCACTTGAGCGCACCGCTGACCACGGCACAGGTGTTCGCACCGCCCGCCGCAACGGCGGTGACACCGGCTTCAATCACCCGCACGGGTTTGGAAACGGTGCCGCCCACCTTGCCGGTGCCAATTTGGCCTTCGCCGTTGTCGCCCCAGCACAGCAACGCCCCGGAAGCGATGGCGCAGGTGTGCGCCGCCCCGGTGGCCACCTGCGTCACCCCGCCATCAAGCACCGTGCGGGCCACCTTGATGAAGCTGGCCCGCGAGCCCGTGCCCAACTGGCCCTGCCCGTTGTTGCCCACACAGCGCAAGGCTCCGCCGTGCGTCACCGCGCAACCGTGCCCTTCGGACAGGCTGAGCCGCGCCACATCGGCAACCACCCCGCCGGGGGCCTGTGCCGCTGCGGCACACAACGCGGCCCCCAACAGCCAATTCAAAAACACCAGCTTGAAACTGGACACGGGAAGAAAAAACAGGGATGGTTGTTTTTGATTCATGGGTTATCCGCTGTGAACAGGGCAAGCAATCGGTTGCACAGGCTGTCTGCGGCCTGATCTGCCGGGCCATGTGGCATTCTCGGAGCTTTCTGGACTTTTCTATGCAGGATTGCGAAGAAGCATGACCCGACTCGCATCCACCACCACAACCGCAACGGCATTTTTCTGGGGAGGCTTGCTTGGGTAAAACCGAACTACAAACACCGCTCGGCTTCCGGCTGTTGCCAGGAGCCACAGGAAGAATGTTGACGCTCTGTAGCGTCATGTGGTTCTTGTTGCTCGCCGGATTGCCCGGTTGGGCACAAGGCACCCAGCCCAAAGCGGCGGACAGGGAAGCGGCCCATGTCCTGGTGCTGCTCTCCTACCACCACGGGCACAGCTGGGAAGACGACATCCTGCACGGCCTGGAGGCCTGGGACGGTGCGCCTGCCGAACGGCCCATCTTGCATGTGGAGTGGATGGACACCAAGCGCTACACCTCGGCGGAGTACCGTGCGCGCTACCAGCGCTTTCTTGAAGAGAAATACGCCGATCGCCGGTTTGACCTGATTGCGACGGTGGACGACATCGCCCTGGAACACGCCGTGAACGCCGCACCCTGGCGGGACATTCCCATTGTGTTCAGCGGTGTCAACGGCAATCCGTCCACCCTCATCGGCAACCGTGGCCGGGCCACCGGCATCGCGGAGCGGTTCAATGTGGGCAAAACGCTGCGCATGGCCCTGTCATTGCACCCGCATACCGAGCGGCTGATTTTCATCACGGCGGGCGATGAATCCGGTGCAGGCAACCGGCAGAACATCGCCGCGAATCTGGCCGATCTGCCGCCTGAGGCCAAGAGCCGCTTCGTTGTCGAGCATTGGACACCGTCCAGCCTCGATCAGATCGATGCCCGCCTGTCCGCCCTGCCCGAGCAGGCCATCGTGTTTGCATTGGGTTCGATCCCGAAAATAGCGAATGGCCCGCCCCTGGCCAACGAGCAGCTGGTTGCCCACGTGCGCAAGCACAAGCGGGGGGCGGTCTATTCCGACACAGACCGCTCGGTCGGGCAAGGGGCCGTGGGGGGTTACGTCAACAGTGGTTTTGAGAACGGGCGGTTGATGGCCAAAATGGCCCGCCGCATCCTGGCTGGCGAGGCACCGGAAAGCCTGCCCATCGTCTTCGATACGCCCCAGGTGCTGCTGGTTGATTTCACCGAGTTGGCACGCTGGGGTCTGGCCGAGAAAAGCCTGCCACCGGGTGCGGTGATCCTGAACCGGCCTGCTTCGATTTTCGACCCCGAGAACCGCGCGAAGCTGAACGGCGGCATCGCGGTGGTGCTGGTTCTCATCCTGGTGCTGGGCGGTCTGGTCATGCGGGCCCGGTTCAAAATCTTCAGGATTCAGCAGGACAATGCCACCGCGCTGGAGGCCGTCAACACGGAGTTGATGCGTGCAAAAGCCGCCGAGGCAGCCATTCTGGGTGGCCCGGTCGAGCAAGTGCATGCGGAAATCGCAGCCCTGGGGAGCACGGGCACCGCCACGGCCCATGAAGCGGGCCACGCGAACAAGGGCAGCATTCTCGACAAAGTCGCGCTGACACGGGTGCAGCTGACACGGTTGGACGCAGAGCGCAGGCAGGCCATTGACGCGTTGCGTCGCACACAGGAATTTGTCAGTTCGATCCTCGACTCCATCTCCGATCACATTGGCGTGCTGGATAAAAACGGGGTCATCCTGTCGGTCAACCGGGCATGGCGGGAATTCGGCGGAGACAACGCACCGCCACCCAGATACCGGCAGGACGACATTGGCACCAACTACCTGGCGCTGTGCGATGGCGCAACCGGCGCGGGTGCGGAGGACGCACGGCCAATGGCAGCGGGCATACGCCGCGTGGCGAGCAGAGAAATCGACGAGTACACCCTTGAATACCCTTGCCCCAGGCCGGATGAAGAGCACTGGTTTCTGGCTCGGGTCACGCGGTTTCATGACGACAGCGGCAACATCCTCGTGGCCCACACCAACATCACCGCCCGCAAGCGCAATGAGGATGCGTTGCGGCTCTCCGCCAAGGTTTTTGAGCACAGCGGAGAGGCCATTGTGATCACCGATGCGGACAACCGCATCATCTCGGTCAATGCCGCGTTCACCCGGATTACCGGCTACCCGCTCGACGAAGTTCGCGGAGAAAACCCCCGCATTCTGGCCTCACACCGCACGCCACCTGAAACCTACCCGGCCATGTGGAGCGCCATCCACACGACTGGCCACTGGCAGGGCGAACTGTGGGACCGGGCCAAGGATGGCCACATCTATCCCAAATGGATCAGCATCTCGCTGTTGCGCAATGCAGCTGGCGAAGTGACCCACCATGTCGCCAGTTTTGTGGATGTGTCTGAACGCAAAGCAGCCGAAGAGCACATCAGCCGCCTGGCGCACCACGACCCCCTCACCGGCTTGTACAACCGGTTCAGCCTGCAACAGCGCCTGGGGCAGGCCATCCTGACAGCCCAACGCGAAGGCGAAGAGGCGGTGGTGATGCTGATTGACATGGATCGCTTCAAGTCCATCAACGACACACTGGGCCACCAGGCGGGTGACGCGCTGCTGACCGAGATTGCGCAACGCCTCCTGAGTGTGGTGCGCGAAAGCGACATCGTCGCCCGCCTGGGCGGTGACGAGTTTGTGATTGTGCTCAGCGGTGTCGAGGCGGGCATGCGCACAGGTGCGTCCATCGCCAGCAAAATCCGGCATCTGCTCGGCCAGCCCTACGCTTACAAGGACACACAGCTCCACTCCACACCGAGCATCGGCATCAGCATCTTCCCCTCGGATGGGGACAACAGCGAAACGCTGCTGAAGCACGCCGACCTGGCGATGTATGCGGCCAAGGCGCTCGGAAAAAACACCTTCCAGTTTTTCAACCCGGCCATGAATGCGGGAGCGACCGAGCGGATGCGGATGGAGCAGGAATTGCGCGGGGCGCTCCAGCGCGGGGAGTTTCTGCTGCATTACCAGCCGCAGATTGATGCCACCACTGGCCGCATCAGTGGCCTGGAAGCACTCATACGCTGGCATCACCGGCAAAACGGCCTCATCTCCCCGATGAAGTTCATTCCGGTGGCCGAGGAAATCGGCGTGATCGAAGAACTGGGTGCCTGGGTGCTGAACGAGGCCTGCCAGCAATTTGCAGCCTGGAAGGCCGCTGGCGTGCATGCCAAACGCATCGCGGTCAATTTGTCGGCGCACCAGTTGCGGTCACCCAACCTGGTGCGCCTTGTCCGGACGACCATGAATCGGCACGGCATCGGAGCGGGTGAGCTCGAACTGGAGGTGACCGAGTCGGTGGCGATGGAAGACCCGCAACGGGCCATCGCACAGCTGGAGGCCCTGCGCACAATGGGCGTGGAACTGGCCATTGACGATTTCGGCACCGGCTATTCCTCCCTGGCCTACCTCAAGCTGCTGCCCATCCAGACCCTCAAGCTGGACCGCTCGTTCGTCAAGGACATTGAGACCGATGAGAACGATGCCACCATCAGCCTCGCCACCCTGGCCCTGGCACACAGCCTGGGTCTGAAAGTCGTCGCAGAAGGCGTGGAGACCGAAGCGCAGCGCGGCTTCCTTGCCGACCACCGCTGCGACATTCTTCAGGGCTTTCTCTTCAGCAAGCCCCTGACACCCGACGACGTACCAGCGTTTCTGCACACGTTGTAGCGCGGTGCGGCCCGATCCGGCACGGTTGTTCTGACGGCCAACTGGTTCACCCCTCACCCTCCGGGCAACCCGCCCTCCCCGCCGGGGGCGTTGACCCGGCCCGTTGAATCAGGCGCGCAGCGTGGTCAGCAGAATGACCAGTTCATGCAAGGCCGTGAAAGGTTCAGGGTCGGTGTGGGCATTGAACCGCTGTGCAAGGGCCTGCGCCCGCAGTGTGGCCAGCGCCAGCCGGTCGCGGGTGGTGGCAAACGTGCCGCCAGCACCTTTCTCGTAGCCGGGGATGTGCTGCTTCAACCGCGCCATCACCTCGTCGCGGTGAATGGGGGCCTGAATGTCCTCGTCATGCAGCAG
This sequence comes from uncultured Comamonadaceae bacterium, assembly GCA_937868695.1. Lineage (GTDB taxonomy): Bacteria > Pseudomonadota > Gammaproteobacteria > Burkholderiales > Burkholderiaceae_C > UBA2334. Next base: position 13,004 of record CALMMY010000278.1, on the reverse strand, counting down.
CAGCCACAGCTCGAAGCTGGGGATGGAGGCAATGGCCTTGAAGCTGACCGGCTGCTTCTCGTCATTGCGCAGCTTGCCATCCAGCGAGTTCGCCAGATTCAGGGCATTGAAATAGCTGTCATGGTCGTCGCGGTCAAACACGGCGTAAATCTGGTCGAAGCTTTTGGGGCGGATGCCTTTGAGCAAGTCACCCTCATCAAACAGTTGCTTGGCGTAACGCACAACCTGAATGGGCGCAGTGCCCAGCCGGCCCGGCTGCACTTCCACGTTGGCGGAATGCAGCTGATAGGCCGAGCGGATTTCCTCCAGATAAAGCGGTTCGGTCTTGCTGCCTTCGGTCACGATCAGGATGCGGGCATAGCCCGCACGCCGGGCCTCCTTGGTCGCCTTGCGGCGCAACTGCCGGTCTTTGGGTTGGTTGTCGCGCCCCATCAGTGCTGTACTCCCAGCGTCTGATGGCGCAGGAGGGGCAGCGCACCGTAGCGCCCTTGCAGATAACCGCGCTCCAGCGCCTCGTTCTTGCGCGGGCTGAAGTCAAGCAGCGGATACAGCGATGAGCTTTGATCCGGGCGCTTTTCGACAAACCAGACCTGATCGCGACGGAACAACCCATAGGCATCCAGCAGCGAGGTGTCGTGCGTGGTGAAGACAAGCTGTGCGCCACCGGTGTTGGCTTCGGGCCGATGGAACAGGCGCACCAGCGCCTGCACCAGCAGCGTGTGCAAGCTGGTGTCCAGCTCATCCACCACCAGCGTCTGCCCATTGCTGAGGATGTCCAGGACAGGCCCGGCCAGGAACAGCAGGTTGCGGGTGCCGCTGGATTCGTCCGCCAGGTCGAAAACGGCCTGGCCGTGCTCGGTGAGGTGGTGGAACCTCACTTCGTCCACGGTTTGCTCGCCCGTTTCCTCCTCTCGCTTGCCGGTCGCCAGATCAAAGCGAATGCTGTGTACCGTGGCCTGCTTGGTGGCCACTTCGACATCGGCAATGCTGATGTCGGCGGCACGCAGAAATTCACCGATGGCTTTGCGCTGCGCCTCCAGCTTCAGCATCTCCAACGAAAACTGCGGGGACAGCGGTGCATGTTCGTTCAGGATCACCAGCCGGTGGGCGAACCAGTCGTACACGGGGCGCAGTGCCTCGCTGTTGAGTTGCACCGCCATGGACAGAAACAGGGCATTGGGCCGGGTGGCCCCTTCCCACAGGGTTTTGGCCCCCTTCAGGCCGGGACCAAACTCATACACATCCTTGCCGCTTTCGGCATCGAAGTGGCGCTCGAACCAGCGTTGGGGCTTGAACGCCTTGTAGACCAGGAGTTGCTCGCTGACGATGCGCTGCGCATTCATGGCAAAACCATACTGATAGCGCACGCCATCAAGAATGAAGGTGACCTCGAATGCCGTGGGTTGACTTGCCGACACGGCATCCAGCCTGAACGGTTGGAGCCGGGCAAAGGCCTGTCCGGGCTGGAGCGTGGCCGACATCAGCACCACGTCACGCATGTACTGAAGGGCTTTGATGAGGTTGGACTTGCCACTGGCGTTGGCACCGTACACCACCGCACTTTTGAGCACATGCGGAGCCGCCTTCAGCCCCGTATCCAGCGCATGCGTATCCAACAATGACTTGTCAGGGGAGGCAACCAGGCTGAGCACCTGCTCATCGCGCAGGCTGCGGAAGTTCTGGGTACGGAATTCGACCAGCATTGAACCCACCTTATATCGAATAAACATTGATTTTGCAGTTTACAGGCAAATATCAAATTTATTTGATATTCAAAGGGCATTCCGCTCACACATCATCATCCATCCGAATGAACAGAGCCAGCCCGTCAGACGGATGGGCATTGCGGATCTGACAACCTCACCCAACCGGTTCACCCTCACCCCCGAAAAGTGGCTCCCGACAGAGCCACTTTCTGCTTGCCAAGCCCCCCAGGTGCGGGAAATGATGTGCGCCATGTCTGCACCCCACACATCCGTACCCTCGTTCGCACCCGCAGCCTCCAACGCTGGCCCATCCACCCTCCCCACCGGGGGCGTTGACCCGGCCCGCGCCCAGGCGCTGCTGGCGCGGGAGCGGGCCAGCTACATCGCCCGCAACCCGCGCTCGCAGGCGCAGGCGGCCCGCACGGCGCAGCACCTGATGTTCGGCGTGCCGCTGCACTGGATGAACGACTGGGCCACCCCGTTTGCGCTGCACATGGCCCAGGCCCAGGGTGCGCACCTGACCGACCTGGACGGCCATGTGCTGGCCGACTTCTGCCTGGGCGACACCGGGGCCATGTTCGGCCACTCGCCACCCGTGGTGATGCAGGCCCTGGCCGCCCAGGCCAGCCGGGGCTGCACCGCCATGCTGGCCAGCGAAGATGCCGCCGCCGTGGGCGAGGCGCTGGCCGAGCGCTTCGGCCTGCCGCAGTGGCAGTTCGCCATGACCGCTACCGATGCCAACCGCTTTGTGCTGCGCTGGCTGCGGGCAGCCACGGGCCGCGCGGTGCTGCTGGTGTTCAACGGCTGCTACCACGGCACGGTGGACGATGTGTTTGTCGATCTGGTCCACGGCCAGCCCACCCAGCGCGACAGCCTGCTGGGCCAGGTGCATGACCTGACGCGCACCACCCGCGTGGTGGAGTTCAACGACCTGGCCGCGCTGGAAGCCGCCCTGGCCCCCGGCGACGTGGCCTGCGTGCTGGCCGAGCCGGTGATGACCAACATCGGCATGGTGCTGCCCGACCCCGGCTTCTGGGAGGCGGCGCAAACCCTCATCCGCCGCCACGGTGCGCGGCTGGTGCTGGACGAAACCCACACCATCAGCTCCGGCCCCGGCGGCTACGCCCGCGCCCACGGCCTGCAACCCGATGCGGTGGTGGTGGGCAAGCCGCTGGGCGGCGGCATGCCCTGCGCGGCCTACGGCTTCAGCGCCGAGCTGGCCGCACGGGCCGAGGCCGCCAAGCGGGCCGCGCCGCCCGGCCACTCGGGCATCGGCACCACACTCACGGCCAACCTGCTGGCCATGGCGGCCATGCGGGCCACGCTGACCCACCTGATGATGCCCGCCGTCTACGCCCCCATGCACGCCCTGGCCGCCCACCTGGCCGACGGGCTGCGCCAGGTGATTGCCCGCCACCACCTGCCGTGGTGCGTGAGCCAGGTGGGCGCACGCACCGAGTTTCAGTTCTGCCCCACACCGCCGCGCAACGGCAGCGAGGCCGAAGCCGCCATGCACCCCGCGCTGGAGCACGCCCTGCACCTGGCGCTGCTGAACCGGGGCGTGCTGATCACCCCCTTCCACAACATGATGCTGGTGTGCCCCGACACCACCGAGGCCGATGTGACCCGGCTGCTGGATGCCCTGGATGACGTGCTGGCCCAGCTCACCGGCATGTGATGAGCAGGCCAGCCAGCGCAGAGGCTGGGAGTTTTTGGGGGTGGTGAGCGGGCGTGGACGAAAGACTCGCAGCCTCTCAGCCCACCCGGATGCGGGCTGCCAGTTCGCGCAGCCGCTCCATGCCCGGCTCCTTGCGCGGCCAGGTCAGCCCCACGCCGTCGTCGGCATACCGGGGCAGCACATGCAGGTGGGCGTGCGGCACGGTCTGCCAGCCTGCGGCCCGGTTGGCCTGCAACACCGTGATGCCTTCGGGCCTGAATTCCGCCTCCACCACCCGCGCAATCTTCCAGGCCGCGCGCATCATGGCGGCTGCCGTGTCTTCGTCCATGTCCATCAGCGTTTCAAACGGCTGTTTGCTCGCCACAATCACATGGCCGTCATTCACCTGGCCCGCGTCCATGAAGGCAAACACGTGTGCGTCTTCGTACACCTTGGCGCAAGGCAGCTCGCCGCTGAGCAGGCGTTCAAAAATGGTGGGCATGGCTTGTCTCCGATTGATTGAATTCAATAGCTGCCTGTGCAAATGGAAACAGCACAAACAGCCTTTTTTACATCCGCAATCATTTCATTATCCATGCCACCTGACATCACCATCCGCCTGGCCACCTACCCGTCAGACACCGCTGCACTCACTGCGCTGATCCGCGAATACATGGACTGGCTGAATGTGGACTTTTGCGCCCAGAAGCTGGACAGGGAGCTGGCCGAGTTTGAAACCCTGTTCAGCCCACCGTCGGGCCTGTTTCTGCTGGCGCATGTGGACGGCGCACTGGCTGGTTGCGCGGGCCTGCTCAGGCACAGCGCCACCACCGCCGAACTCAAGCGGGTGTACGTGCGCCCCGCCCACCGGGGCCTGGGTCTGGGCGAGGCCCTGGTGCGGCAGCTGATGGCCCTGGCCCCTAAGCTTGGAACCCATCACCTGATTCTGGATGCCGTGCCGCCCACCATCCACGCCCAGGTGCTGTACCGCCGCCTGGGCTTCACCGAAACCCCGCCCTACTACGCCAACCCCGTGCCCGGCACGCGCTTTTTTGAGCTGCGCCTGCCCACCGGCCAGACCGCACCATCGGCAACCGCGCATGCCGCCCCGTGACACGGCCACCCCACCCCTACCCTGAGCAAGCGAGACCCCCATGTACGTTGTGATTTTTCGGGCCACGGCCCGCGCCCTGGATGCCGACTACAGCGCCACCGCTGCCCGCCTGCGCGAGCTGGCGCTCACCCAGTTTGGCTGCCTGGACTTTGTGGCCGTGACCGAAGGCAGCCAGGAAGTGGCCCTGTCGTACTGGCCCGATGAGGCCAGCATCCGCGCCTGGAAGCAGCATGCCGACCGCCTGATGGCCCAGCAACTGGGCCGCGACCGCTGGTACAGCGGCTACACGGTGGAGGTGGCGGAAGTCAAACGGCGGTACCAGGTGGATGGTGCGTTGCCCGCCGCGTCATGAGTGCGCCCAAGACGGCCAGCCCGGTTGCGCCTGCTCCCCACCTGCCGCCGCCCCCGCTGCACAACCCCTGGCGTGCAGCGCTGTGGATGACCGGTGCCATCACCTCGTTCAGTGCCATGGCCATTGCGGTGCGCGAGCTGAAAGGGGCGCACGACACGTTCGAGATCATGGTCGCCCGCTCGGCGGTGGGCCTGCTCATCGTGCTGGTGGCGGCATGGGCCACCGGGCGGCTGCGCGAAGTGAGTGCCCAGCGGCTGGGCGGGCATGTGCTGCGCAACGCCATTCACTTCACGGGGCAAAACCTGTGGATTCTGGCGGTCACGCTCATTCCGCTGGCGCAGGTGTTTGCGCTGGAGTTCACCACGCCCATCTGGGTGCTGCTGCTGTCGCCGTTTTTCCTGGGCGAGCGCATCACTGCGCTGCGCTTGCTGGCGGCGGTGCTGGGTTTTGTGGGCATTCTGGTGGTGGCCCGCCCTGACGTGGGCGGGGTGAACCTGGGCATGGCGGCGGCAGCCGCCAGCGCGGTGTGCTTTGCCCTGACCGGCATCACCACCAAGGTGCTGACGCGGCGCGAGAGCATCGTGTCCATCATGTTCTGGCTGACGCTGTTGCAGCTGGTGTTTGGCTTGGCAATGGCACTGTGGGACGGTGTGGTGCGCTGGCCCACCGCCGCCAGTTGGCCGTGGCTGGTGCTGATCGGCATCACCGGCGTGGTGGCGCATTTCTGCCTGACCAGCGCACTGCGGCTGGCCCCGGCCTCGTTTGTGATGCCCATCGACTTTGCCCGCCTGCCGCTGATTGCGGTGGCCGGTGCGGTGCTGTATGGCGAAGCCATCGACGCGGCGGTGCTGCTGGGGGCCGCCATCATCTTTGCAGGCAACTACATCAACGTGTGGGCGGAAACGCGGCGGGTGCGGGGCTGAGCCACTGCGTGATCAAAAGAAGAACGGCATCCCGCCCATGCGCTGCGCCCTCTCCTGCTCCTTGAGTACCTTGGTTTGCTCATTGAGCCAGGCTCTGAACCCGGTCTCCTCCTGCACTTGGGCCAGGTCTTCGCGCCAATGGGTCAATCGCTCGTTGTACTCCGACAGCGTCTGGTTCAGCCAGGAGCGCAGCATGGCGGGCTGCAACGACAGGCCAAAGGGCACATTCAACTGGTGCATCCAGCGTTGCTGGGCCATCTGGCGCTCGCGCTCCAGCTCAGCAGCCTGCTGCTTGAGCAGCAGCGTCAGCGCCGCCAGCCGCTCGGCTGACAGCCGACTGGCATGGTCACGATCCACCATTTCGGCCTGCAACTGGATGTTCATCAGCGCCACCAGGTCTTTGCGGTCGTAGGCGGCGTTGGCCTCGCTCATCAGGGCGGTTTTGCGCAGACGCTCCTGCTCGTCGGGCTCGCGGTCGGGGTGCAGGCGGCTGGCAATCTGGCGGAAGATGGTTTTCAGGGTCACATCGGCATGCTCCTGGGCGGCTTGCGCCTGCTCTTGGGCGGCTGAGGGCTTGCGTTTGGCTTTGCGGGCGGCACTGGCCGCCTCCCGCCGCAGGCGGTCTTCTTCCTCGAGTTTTTGCATGTGCCTGATCGTGGCCCGCATCATTTCCTCGGGGTCATCCACCCCCTCCAAGTCGGGCGCGCGCTCGCCCAGCACGCTCTCCACCATGTCTTGAATGCTCATCGCCGCTGCTTTGGCGGTTTCTTTTTCGATGTCATCCAGGGTTTGCGGGCTGCGGCGGTCGTGCAGTTCGGCCATCTCGGCATCGCCCTGGCTCGCCAGGTTGGCAGCAAGGGTCAGCAACAGGGTGGTGGCTGTTTTGCGCTGGGTTTTGCTCAGGCTTTTGAGTTCCAGGTGGCCATCCAGAAACAACACCATCTCGCGAATCAGTTGTGTCTCCTGCGCCAGCAAGGGTTTCAATTCGGCTTGTTCGGCCTGCTGGTGTGCCTGGCAGGTGGCCTCCATCTCGGCCATCTGGGCCTTGATTTTGTCGATGCGCACCAGCGCCCGGTTGAAGGCTTTCATCTCGGGCGACATGGTGCTGCTTTGGGCCACCACGCGCAGGGCACTGGCCGCGCCCTCTGCAGGCAAGGGTGCGGCGGCAGCCTGGGCTGCCTCATCGGAAGCCGCCCAGTAACCCGGTGCGGCCCTGGGTGCTTTGCGACTGGGAGCCGTTTTGCGGACAGTGGTTTTTTTTGCGGCTGTGGAGGCCGCCTTGGGTTGGGCACTGGATGCAGAAGCGGTTTTGCGGGCGGCAGGCTGGCGGGGTGATGTGGGCATGGGTGGCTTTGAATGGGGGTGTAGAAGCGTCGGGGACGACAGCCCCTATAGTTTCCCATCATGGCCAAAGACAAAACCCTGTACTCCTGCACCGAATGCGGCGGCACCAGCCCCAAGTGGCTGGGCAAATGCCCGAGCTGCGGGGCGTGGAACACGCTGATCGAATCGGTGGCCGAGGCCGCCGCGCCCGCTGCCAAAAACCGCTTTGCCTCGCTGGCCGCCGCGCAGCCCGTGACCACGCTGGCCGACATTGACGCGGCCGACTTCGAGCGACTGCCCACCGGCCTGGACGAGCTGGACCGCGTGCTGGGCGGCGGCATGGTGGAAGGCGGTGTGGTGCTGATCGGCGGCGACCCCGGCATCGGCAAAAGCACGCTGCTGTTGCAGGCGCTGCACCAGCTGAGCCTGACGGTGCCCACGCTTTACGTGACGGGCGAAGAATCGGGCGCACAGGTGGCGCTGCGCTCGCGCCGCCTGGGGCTGGATGGCAGCCAGGTGCGGGTGCTGGCCGAAATTTCGGTGGAAAAAATTCTGGCCACCATCGAGGCCGAGCGGCCCACGGTGTGCGTGGTCGATTCCATCCAGACGGTGTACAGCGAGCAGCTCACCTCCGCCCCCGGCTCGGTGGCGCAAGTGCGCGAGTGCGCGGCACAGCTCACGCGCACGGCCAAGGCCACTGGTGTGACGGTGGTGCTGGTGGGCCATGTGACCAAGGAAGGTGCGCTGGCCGGGCCGCGCGTGCTGGAGCACATGGTGGACACGGTGCTGTACTTCGAGGGCGACACGCACAGCAGCTTCCGGCTGATCCGCGCCATCAAGAACCGCTTCGGTGCGGTGAACGAGATCGGCGTGTTTGCCATGACAGAAAAGGGCCTGAAGGGCGTAAGCAACCCCAGCGCCATCTTCCTGAGCCAGCATGCAGAGCCGGTGCCGGGCAGCTGCGTGATGGTGACGCTGGAGGGCACGCGCCCGCTTCTGGTCGAAATCCAGGCGCTGGTGGACGAAGGCGGCCCCAGCCCGCGCCGCCTCTCCGTGGGCCTGGACCGCGACCGCCTGGCCATGCTGCTGGCGGTGCTGCACCGCCACGCGGGGGTGGCCTGCATGGACCAGGACGTGTTTGTGAATGCCGTGGGCGGTGTGCGCATCACCGAGCCCGCCGCTGACCTGGCGGTGATGCTGGCCATCACCAGCAGCCTGCGCGGGCGGGCCTTGCCCAAGGGTTTTCTGGCGTTTGGCGAGGTGGGGCTGGCGGGCGAGGTGCGCCCGGCCCCGCGCGGCCAGGACAGGCTGAAAGAGGCGGCCAAGCTGGGCTTCAGCGTGGCGGTGGTGCCCCGCGCCAACGCGCCCAAAGCCAGTCACCTGAAAACACACGCCAAAGACTTCGAAGGCCTGACAATCCATGCCGTCGATCGCATTGAAGAAGCGATGGAAGTGGTGCGCGGCCTGTGATTGACCCGCAGCCGCCTGAACCACCTTGGGCCTGTTGAACACACACAATGCTTCCTTTTTTGAATTCAGACAAATCCAGCTCCTGGTTTCACACCACCCACCTGGCTCAGGATCAGACCGGCCCGACCATTGACCAGTGGCACGAGCGGGCACTGCAACGCTTGCTGCGCGCCATTTTGAGGCTGGGTGTGATCGCCGCCATTCCCATCTCTACCCTGGCAGTGATGCAGGGTGCCTGGTTTGTGCCGCTGGCCGACACGGTGGCCCTGGGCTTGGTGTGGCTGCTGTACCGACAGCGCCACTGGACTTACCGCATGCGTGCCAACACGCTGATGGCGCTGATTTACGGGTTCTCGGTGTGGCTGTTTTTTTCTTCGGGCACTTCGGGTTTGCTGTTTTTGCTGGCCTGCCCTGTGATGGCGGCCCTGCTGCTGGGCAGCCGGGCGGCGGCTGCGTCGGTGGTTGTGTGCTCGGCCACGGCACTGGTGGTGGGCTACACCGCCGATCACCTCTACCCCATGTCCACGCTGAAAGCCCAGTTCGATGTGATGCGGGTGTGGCTGGTCACACTGAATTTCTGCTTTGTGGGCAGCGTGGTGGCCTACACCACCCACCTCATGCTCAGCGGACTGGGTGGCGCGCTCGAACGCGAGCAGCAGGTGACGCAACACCTGCGAAAGGAGCGTGAACGACTGGCTGCCGCCAACGCCGCACGGAAAGTGGCGCAGACCCAGTTGTACCAGATGGGGTACTACGACACGCTCACTGGCCTGCCCAACCGGCGACTGCTGATGGAGCACATCGAAACAGCCCAGACCGACATTCCGCACCAGCACAGCGCCGCTGCACTGGTCTACCTGGACTTGGATGATTTCCGCACGCTCAACGAAGCGCGGGGTTCCTCATCGGGCGATGCACTGCTGTGCCAGGTGGCCCATGTGCTGCGCACCCTGGCGGACGCGGGCACCACGGTGGCCAGGGTGGGCGGCGATGAGTTTGCTTTGCTGCTGGCGGGCCTGCCCACCGAGGAGCACCAGCTCATCAAAGCCACCACCGCGCGGGTCGAGTCCATTCAGCAGCGGCTGCACATTCCGCTTGAGCTGGAGGGGGAATCGTTTCATGCCAGCGTGAGCCTGGGTGTGACGGTGTTTTCTGACCAGTCACGCGCTGCGGAAGACCTGATCCAGGAAGCCGAAATTGCCATGTACCGCGCTAAAAAGGGCGGGCGCAGCAGCCTGGCCTTTTTTGCGCCCGCCATGCAGTCTGAGGTGCAGCTGCGCCTGAATCAGGAACGCGATCTGGAGGCTGCGCTGGCCCAGGGCCAGTTCAAGATGTTTGCCCAATCTCAACTGTGGGCCGATGGCCGCCTGGCTGGGGCCGAGCTGCTGATTCGCTGGCAGCACCCCGCACGCGGCATGGTGTCGCCCGCAGAATTCGTGCCCCTGGCCGAAGACAACGGACTCATCGTGCCCATGGGGCTGTGGGCACTGGGCCAGGGGTGCAGCGCACTGGCCCAGTTGCAGCAGGCGGGGCTCAAGCTGAACCTGTCGGTCAATGTGAGCGTGCGCCAGTTTGGTCAGGACGGGTTTGTGAACGATGTGCAGACCATCCTGGCCGCCAGCGGTGCCGACCCGAGCTGTCTGGTGCTGGAAGTGACCGAGAGCCTGCTGATCCAGCAGCCCGAGGTGGTGGTGGCCCGCATGCACGAGCTGGCCCGTCTGGGCGTGCGCTTTTCGATTGATGACTTCGGCACCGGCTATTCCAGCCTGGCCTACCTGCAACGCCTGCCCCTGTACGAGCTGAAAATCGACCGTGGTTTTGTGCGCGATGCCCCTCGGCAGGCAGGGGATGCCGCCATCACGCGGCTCATCATTTCGATGGCCAAACACCTGGGGCTGAAGGTGGTGGCCGAAGGCGTGGAAACGCCGGAGCAATCGCGCTTTCTGGCCGACAACGGCTGCGACGTGATGCAGGGCTTCCTCTATGCCCGCCCCATGCCGCTGGATGCGTGGGTGGCGCAGACCTGCGGGACAGCATGCCAAGCATCGTTGTGAATCGCACAAGGGTAAAAGACATGAATATGGCCACCCTGTCATGGTTGGCTCCAGCCCCGGTGCTGGCGGCCATTACTCTGGGCTACGACGGGACTCGGTTGCTTCAAATTTTTGTGCTCGCGCTACCGGCCTGGATGTGGCTATGTTGGCCCAGCCAGAATCGGCTCTTGCGGGGCACACAGGCAGCCGCAGCTGCTGTGTTCGGGTTGATTTTCGTTGTGGACAGTGCCATTCGGGCATTCACTCAGAATGCCTACGATGCCCATCCATCGAGTTCGATGATCATGGCTGCATTGGCCAACACAACAGCATTGGAAGTGTCTGAGTTCTTAACCATGCACTGGCCCAGCTTGCTGGCATGGACTCTGTTTGTGGTGACCTCTCTGCTGCTTCATGCCGCGACTCTCTGGTTTTGGTGGCATACCCCCCCCAAACATCAGAAAACCACTAACGGGAAGAAGGCAACCTTCATTCTGCTGTTGGCGCTGGTTGTGATAGCCCATGCAAGCAAACCCTGGCGCAAACATCACCCACTGATTTACTGGCCAAGCTGGATGCAGGAGGTCACCTCTTTGCGGACACATTGGTCAAACCTCGGTCAACAACGGCAACTGCTCATGGGTCGAGCCCGCCAGTCCAACGTCGCCACAACCACAGAAAGTCCAGACACCCTCGTACTGATCATCAGCGAAAGTATCAACCGCAACCATCTGTCCCTGTATGGCTACACCCGCAGCACAACACCTGCGCTTCAGGCACTTCGAGATGCACAGCCAGACGCTTTTCGGGTGTTTAAACATGCTTGGTCTGTCGATGCCAGCACAGTACCTGCACTGCAAAACTTTTTTTATTTCGGTCAAGCGGATGAAACGAAGCAGCACCTTTTGGCTCTAGCTGCATCCGCCGGCTATCAGACGCACTGGATCAGCAACCACGATGACTTGGCGATTGAGCAGGAGCATGCACAAATGGCCCACAGAGTTCATTTGATCAACTCAATCCCTGGCCGCTCCAGCCAATCGCTTGATCAATCAGCGCTCCCGTTGTTGGAACAAGCCCTCCAAGATCCCGCTCCTCGCAAATTGATCGTTCTTCACCTTCTTGGTGCCCATCCACACTACGCATTGCGATACCCCAAAGGCAGAGCCATCTTTCACAACGTGACCGATGCCGTGTATGAGGGATTGAAAACACAAGGTCGTTCCACTTGGGTTCGCAAACTGCGCAATGATTACGATTCGGCTGTTCACTATCACGATGCCATCGTCTCCGAGACGCTGACACTGACGCAGCGACTTGGCGGAAACGCAGTATGGGTTTTATTCTCCGATCACGGTCAAGAAGTCGGCGGAAACAGCGACCGGGCAGGGCACAGTGACACCACCGCAGATGGCTACCGGATTCCGCTGTTGGCATGGGGTTCGCCCATGCTGAAACTGCCTGAGCAGACCTTCAGGCAACCTGTGCGGGCGGACTGGCTGGGTCACAGTCTGATCAAACTGCTGCGTCTAGAGTGGCCAGGATACCGCCCTGAAAAAGATGTATTGGATCTGCGTTACCAATGGACAGATCCCAAATTGCCGGTGCAGATCAATTTTCACGCTCCGTAAATACGGATTCAAAACCCCCGCCTGGTGCGATCAGCCCCTTAAAATTTCCCCTTTAACGCCAAAGGAACTTCATGAGCGCACTTCCCCCTTCGATGGCCGACCGCGACGGCAAAATCTGGATGGATGGCCAGATGGTTGACTGGCGCGATGCCAAGATCCACGTACTGACGCACACGCTGCACTACGGCTGCGGTGCCTTCGAAGGCGTGCGGGCCTACAACACGGTCAATGGCACCGCCATCTTCCGTCTGCAAGAGCACACCGAGCGGCTGTTCAACAGCGCCAAGATCCTGCGCATGAAAATCCCGTTCACCCAGGACGAGGTGAATGCAGCCCAGTGCGCCGTGGTGCGCGAAAACAAGCTGGAAAGCGGCTACCTGCGCCCGCTGACCTGGATCGGCTCACAAAAGCTCGGGGTCAGCCCGAAAAACAACACCATCCACCTGATGGTGGCGGCCTGGGCCTGGGGTGCCTACCTGGGCGAAGAAGGCATGAAGCGCGGCATCCGCGTCAAGACCAGCAGCTACACCCGCCACCACGTCAACATCACCATGACGCAGGCCAAGGCGGTGAGCAACTACACCAACTCCATCCTGGCCAACATGGAAGCCACCGACGAGGGCTACGACGAAGCGCTGCTGCTCGATCCCTCCGGCTTCGTGAGCGAAGGCGCTGGCGAAAACATCTTCGTCGTGAAAAACGGTGTGATCTACACGCCCGACCTGTCGGCCGGTGCGCTCAACGGCATCACCCGCAACACGGTGTTCCACATCGCCAAAGACTTGGGGCTGGAGA